>JBAULD010000765.1:0-4737 GCA_049578005.1 Polyangiaceae bacterium | reverse complement strand
TCCCTTAGCTTTTTGCTACCAAGCGGGTCACTTGGCCCGTTGAATGGGCCAAAGGGCAGGCTGACAGGGGCGGAAACACGATGCCAAATCCAGAATGGTCTCGAAAACTCCGCCGGGCCTAATCGGCTGAATGCTCTTTAGCCGTCGTTCTGGTGACTGCGCGTCACGCGCGACCGTACCGCCGGAGCCCCGGAGGGGCCCGGCGGATTACTCGGACGCTCAGTCCTCGCTGGGCACGTTCGGAAGTGTTCCTCGCACGAACATCGAGTGGTAGACGACCGGGTCCCGCGTTACGATGACGTGGTCGAGAACGGGGATCTGAAGGATATTGGCAGCGCGCATGATCCGAGCGGTGCTCGCGATATCCTCTTGGCTTGGGTGGGCGTGGACACTTGGATGATTGTGCGATTTCTGTTCCCGCGGCAATTATGTTCCCGGCTCGGAGCCGAGCAGCATTCCCGCCGACATGAGCCGTCGAGGATGGCCACATAACGGGACCTCCTTGAGGATGCCGGGCCGCGTTTTCCACCGGCCAAGGAGGTCCTCATGCTGGAACTGTTCTTCCCCCGAAAATTTCGCCGAATTCGACGTTGCTGGCTCGCCGCCCACATCGAGCAATACCTCGTGTGGCTTCAACAGCGGGGTTTCAGCGAGCTTGTGATCCGCAATCGCGTGCCGTCGCTTGTGCGGTTTGGAAGGTTCACGCGAGAGCGGGGTGTTCGCTCCTGCGACCAGTTGCCCGGCCACGTCGACGCGTTCGTCGCCCAAGAAGGGCGTCGGTGCGCCGTCCCGACGCGCGAAGCGCGCAATGAGAAACGGTGGCGAGCCCGCCGGGCCGTGGAGCAGATGCTGAGGCTGATCGTCCCGGGGTTCCGAGGCGGACGCTGGCCGGTACGGCCCTGGCCGCTCGCCGAGACCGCGCCGGGCTTCCTTGGGTACCTGCGCGAGGAGCGAGGACTCCGCGCCACGACGATCAAGGCGTACGCGCATCACCTGCGTCTTCTGGAAGCTTTCATGGCGGCGGAGCGTCTCGCTCTCGGCGATCTGACACCCGCGAGCCTGACGGCGTTCGTCGTGGCGCGCAGCCGACAGGTGGGCGCGGCAGACGTCGGCGCGTGCACCGGCGTGCTGCGCGTTTTTCTGACGTATGCGCGTCGCGAGCTTCTGATCGAAAGGGACCTGGCCAGCGCCATCGAGCATCCCAAGTCCTACGCGCTCGCGACATTGCCGCGATCGATCTCTCGGGATGACGTCGCGCGGTTTCTCACCGTCATCGATCGCAAGAGCAACGTCGGCAGGCGCGACTACGCGATGCTCTTGCTGCTTGTGACGTACGGGCTGCGCGCGCGGGAGGTCGCGGCCATGACGCTGGACGACTTTGACTGGCGGCGGGAGCGGCTGCGCGTGCCAATGCGCAAGGGCGGACACCATCATCTCTACCCGCTGACGCCAGCCGTGGGCGTCGCCGTCATCGAGTATCTGCGGAAGGGCAGGCCGTCGAGCTCGGACCGTCGCGTCTTCCGCGGCGTGCTCGCGCCGTTCGCGCCGGTCGAGCACCACACCGTGAGCGATCGGGCAAGCCTCTACCTACGGCGCGCGGGCATCGTCGTACGCCGTCCCGGCTCGCACACCCTGCGTCACTCCTGCGTTCAGCGGCTCGTCGATGCCGGCTTCGATCTCAAGACCATCGGCGACTTCGTTGGTCACCGGCAGCCGCACACGACGCAGATATACAGCAAGGTCTCCGTCGAGAAGCTGCGCGAGGTCGCCCTCGCCCGCGGCGAGGGGGCACTGTGAAGCGCGAGCTCGTGCGATGGGCTGGCTACCGCTCCGTGCTCGGCACGCATATCGAGGCGTACCTTGTTGCGAAACGGGCACTCGGGATGCGTTTCGCCATCGAAGAGCGGACCCTTCGATTGCTTGACCGATTCGTCGCCGCGAACCGCCTGGCGACGGTCGGCGAGGTGACGCCCGGAGTGGTCGACGAGTTCTTGGCCTCCCGGCCGAGAAAGAGCGCCCGCAGCTACAATCACCTTCAGGGCACCGTCCGCCGCCTCCTGGACTGGATGTCCATCCAGGGAATCGCCGAGGTCGTCCGGTACCGGGGGCATCCGCGACGCGAAGCCGGTCGTCGGACTCCGGTGCTGTTCACCGACACGCAGGTGCGACAGCTTCTCGACGCTGCCGCGCGGCTCAAGGACGGGCCAGGATTCACTGCACTCGCCGCTGCGACGTACCGGACGGTATTCGCCGTCCTCTACTGTCTCGGTCTTCGTGTCGGCGAAGTCTCTCGCCTCCAATTCGGCGACCTCGACCTGAGCGCCAGGACGCTCGTCGTACGGCGCACCAAGTTCGGCAAGGACCGCCTGGTGCCGTTCGGTCCTCGGCTCGCGCGCGAGCTTGAGGCATATCTCGCGATCAGGCGACGGAGGCGGGTGCCAGGCGACGCCGGGGTCTTCCCCGGCGTGCGCGGCGCTGCCCTCAGCACCAATACGATGCGCAGGGTCTTCGGCCGCCTGTGCCGCGAGGTCGGCGTCGGCGTGTCGGAGAGCGGTGCACCTCCCAGGGTCCACGATCTGCGCCACAGCTTCGCCGTCTCGACGCTGCTGCACTGGTACGAGGCAGGCATCAATCCCACGGGCAAGCTCCTCCAGCTCTCGACGTTCCTGGGTCACTCGAAGATCAAAGCGACCGCCGTCTACCTGACGATCACCTGGGAGCTGCTTCGGGAGGCCAGGAGCCGTTTCGCGCGGTTGGCCGCCGCGGCGATCCCCGAGGTGGCGTCATGACGGCGGCACGACTCGGACCGCTCCTTCATGCCTTCTTCGTCGAGCATCTCACGGGTCAGAAGGGCCTGCGGCCGTCGTCGGTGCGGAGCTACCGTGACGCCGTGCGTCTCTTGCTCGAGTTCGTCGCATCGGACAAGCGCTGCAAGCTCTCCGGCATCGAACTCGAAGATCTCACCTTCGATCGGGTGCAGCGCTTCCTCCGACACCTCGAAGAGGGGCGCGGCAACCGCGTCCCGACGCGAAATCAGCGGCTCGCCGCGCTGCACACCTTCTTCGAGTACCTGTGTAGCCGCGCCCCGGAGATCTTCGCCGTGTGCCAGCAGATCGCGGCGATCCCGACGAAGCGGACTCCCCCGCCGGCCACACAGTTCATGGAACGCGATGAGATCGCCGCGCTGTTCGCCCGGTTGCCGTCAGCGGGGCGGCACGCCATGCGCGATCGCGCGTTGCTCCTCTTCCTGTACAACACCGGCGCGCGAGTGCAGGAAGCGGCCGATCTGCGCGTCGAGCACCTCGATTTCGAGCGTGGACCCCGAGCCCGGCTCCACGGCAAGGGCGGCAAGTGGCGCACGTGTCCCTTGTGGGACGAGACGGCGCGCCTGCTCCAGCAGCTTGTGGGTGAATCGCCGGCGGCGCAGGCTCCGGTCTTCTGTTCCTCGGCGGGCAAGCCGCTTACGAGGTTCGGCATCTACAAGCTCGTCCGGCGACACACGGCGCGTCTTCATGACGGCGGCTCTGCCCGCCGCATCGGGCCCCACGTCTTTCGGCACACGACAGCCGTGCACTTGTTGGAGGCGGGCGTTGAGGTCAACGTCATCCGCGGCTGGCTTGGCCACGTCAATCTCGCCACGACGAATCGCTACGCGGATATCAACATCCGCACCAAGGAGGCTGCCCTTCGGCAGTGCGCTCCACCGCCGGGGGTGGGCGGCCCGAAAGCACGTGCCCCTGTCTGGCGGAACGACGAGACGATGCTGGCTTGGCTGGCATCGCTCTAGCGGGGCGCTCCGCCACCCTGGGATAGGGCCTTGACGAGATACTTCCATGGGAATTGGAACTACTCCATGCGCTCGAAGTTTGAGCATCATCCGGAACGGCTGGGCGCGATCACTCCTCCCGGCGCAGCAGGCCTTCGAAGAGAAGGCCTGCGACAACCTTCGCCAGCTTCGCGACGACCACGGGCCGGTCGAATCGACCGAGCTGCCCTTCGATGAGGAGCACCGAGAGGCCGTGCATAACTGACCAGAGGGCGAGTCCCACCTGCATGGGATCTCCGGAGCGGAGCACTCCGGTGTGCTGTCCGGCGCGAATCAGGCCCATCATCTCGCTGTGTCCTTCAGAGCGCGCCCGCTGCAAGTCGGGCGCGCTCTCCTCAACCGTCGCGTAGGGGGCATACATGACGCGAAACGCGGCGGGGTGCTCGACGGCGAAGAGGACGTACGCCTCGACTGCGGTGCGCAGCCGGGCGACCGGGTCCGTCGTATCAGTAAGGCGCGACGCGATGAACGAGGCCGACATCCGGTATCCCTCGACTGCAACGGCGGCGAGAAGTTGCTCCTTCGTGGCGAAGTGACGGTACGGCGCGCGCGGGCTCACGCGGAGCGAGCGCGCCAGCGCGCGTAGCGAGAGCTCGTTCACTCCGTCGCGCTCGATCGCACGCATGGCGGCATCGACGAGCGCACGTCGCAGATCGCCGTGGTGGTATTCCGCGTCGCTCTTGGGCTTTGGCTTCCTGGGCAACCTTGACATCGTGTGAGGTTAAGTATACACCGCATACATGGGCGACGCGAAGTTGGTAGCACCGGTTCACCTGACGGGTGCGTACGCGCCGGTGCTCGAGGAGCGCACGCTGCGCGATCTGGAGGTCATCGGCGAGGTCCCTCCGGACCTGTGCGGTACGTACGTCCGGAATGGGCCGAACCCGCGCAGCGGCACCTCGCCTGCGTGG
>JBAULD010000764.1:0-8867 GCA_049578005.1 Polyangiaceae bacterium | reverse complement strand
TCACTTGGGTTTGCGGCCCCACCGGCTGCTCCCGACGAGGGGGCCTGACTGCAGGCGATCCCGAGCGGCAAAGCGCCAAGCAGGACTGATCGCACGATTCGCGCGTACGATATCGACTGATTCATGAGTCGCTCCGTCAGCCGGTCACGGGTCCACAGAGTGCCCAAACCGAGACCGACTCGATATACCATAGAATCCATCGCCACGAACGACAGTCATCCACTCTTTAGGCTGTTTCCACTGTCGTTGTAGATTCGAAGTATCGATTAGGCGAAGTCGCGGCGATTGAACGCCAGAGCGCCCGCGACGAGGAGCACGGTCACGAAAAACGCCGCGTGGAGGGCGGCGCCCCCGACATAGGGCCAGACCGCGACGCCGGCAGCCTCTCCGAGGAGAAGGGTGCGCGGAGGCACGTAGACGTGCAGGTTCGGAAGGAATCGGGCGAGCACGCGGCCGCCGGTCGCGGCCACTTCGCCGAACGCCTTTCTCGGCAGGTGCGCCAGCGTGTCAGCCGACCGCCCGATGACGAAAATCATCGCCGTGAGCGCCGCGGTCAAGAATGGGGAGGAAAATGAAGCAAAGAGCGTCGCCACGGCGGCGACGATAGCCACCTCGCACACCGAGAGGGCGGCGGACGCGACGACGAGCTGCCGCTCTGCGAGCGCCGGCCCTGCAACGGCCCAGGCGGCGACGGGCAACGCCAGCGCCCAGGGGATCACTGCGAAGACACGCGAACCGCGCGCGCCCAAGAGCAGCGCGCCCAGCGCCGCGAGCATCGCCAGCGCGAGCCCCACGACGCGCCATGTTGCCTGCCCTGCTTCGAGCGCAAGAAGCGCGAGCACGGCTGCCGCGTCGACCGCCACGAAAACCAAGAGCGTGAGCAGCGCACCAAGGTACTTGCCGACCAGGTACTCCCAGCGCCGGATCGGGCGCGAAAGAATGGGAAAGATCGTCTTATACTCGAGCTCTCGGTGGAGCGAGGTCGACCCCATCACGATGGCCACGACGACGGCGTAGAGCGACATCGCGGCGGAGCCCAGGTCGGCGACGACGCGGGGCTCGTTGTGCAGCGACAGCGACGCGACGATGACGGAGTAACCGCACGTCGCCAGCGCCACGGCGAAGAGTCCGAGCAGGATGCGTGCTCGTACCGCCTCGCGGTACGTGTTCAGGGCAATCGCGAAGACGCGCGCGAACACACGGCAATCAATAGCGCGCCGGGCCCTCGGTGACGAGCGGGTCTTCGTACGCGGTGGTCCGACGTTGGAGCAGAAGGCCCCGAACGCGATCGGGCACCGTCAACGCGAGGCTTCGAACGCGATCTTCGAAGAGATTGCGGAGCAGGCCGTCGCCCATGTCGATCAAGATGCCGTAGGTCACCAGGGTTCGTCCGCCGTCGAGGGGATCGGAGCGAAAGAATCCCCAGGCATCTTCGATGTCGTGCGGTCGCGCCGGGTCCATCCAGAAGCGGACGACGTTGCCCTCGCGGTGGACGCGCAGGGTGTAAGTCACCTGCACGATGGCCGACCCGTGCGTCACCTCGAGCAAGAAGTCGCCGGCCGACGATCCCGAACCCACCCGGCGCACGCCGCGCGTTTTTGGAAGGATCCGCCGCCAGCCGTTCACGTCGTCGAGCAGCGCGACCAGTTCGTCTGCCTGTGCGTCGAAAACCGAATAGGTGACCCCCCCGACGTAACGACGCCCCGCCCGCTCGAACACTTGTGTTCGCGCCACGGTGCTGCCGAGCATCAATCGGCTGGCCTCGGTCGGCGAAAGTCCGTCGGCTCGTGCCTGAGATCCGACGAACAGAACTGCCGCGAAGACGGCCCCTGCGACGCAGCGTCCACCCATCCTAGTTTTATCGTATGAACGCCCTGCGTCGTGCGCAACTGCGCTTGAAGCGCAAAAGAGAACCGGACTGCACGATGCTCACGATATCGGGGTGGGCGTAGGCCTACCTTCAGCGCATGACGACGAGGCGTACGCTGGGGCCGATGGCGACTTCGAGATCTCCGTCACACTCGTGTAAATCGCCGTCAATCATGAATTGGACGCGACCGTCGGAACTCCGGACGATGGCCCGACTCGTCAGCGCCTCCAATGCTTTTCCTTCGCGCATCGGCTTGCCGCGGTGGATCCGTGGCAATTCGCGGACGAAGGAGAGCGAGGAGGCATGAATTCCGAGCAGATGAAAATGTCCCGGCCGATCCATGTAACGATAGAAGGGCTTGAACTGGAGGCCGATCTGCGAAATCGTCCCGGCGGCGACGGCGAGAAAGTCGCGCTCCGGCCAGGACGCGCCGTCGTCGAGGACGACCGATCCGCGGAAAGGCTTGGCGATTCGCCGGATCGTCTCTCCGCCGAGGAGCGCGCTTCCGATTGCGCGTGTCAGCGTCTTCAGCGCGACGAGCGGCGAGGGGTCTCCGCCCCCGGCCCGGTAATACTCCGCCAGAAAGCCGTGCACGACTCCGGTCCCGAACAGAAAGCCGTAACCCGGCTTCCCTCCCGCGAGCGGGGCGATTCGCATTACATGACGCTCGACGTTCTCGAGCTCGAGGGCCCCGCGTCGCGCGTAGTCTCGGACGAGCCGCCCTAGCAGCCCGTCCGGCCGGCCGTGTCCGACGCCGACCGAGTTTGCAACCGTGTTCATCGTTCCGCCGCGGAGTAGAGCGACCTGGGGCATCGTGGCGCCGCCGTACACGTCGAGAAAGCCCGTGAGCGTCACGTGGTTGGTCCCGTCGCCGCCGCTGATGGCCAGGACGTCGATGTCGACGTCGCGGAAGTCCTCGGCGATCCGGTAGAGCTCGTCGATCGATCCAGCCTCGCGAAGCACGCCGTGGTCGCCGAGGGTGCGCGCCAGGCGCGAGGCCGCTCCTGGGTCGCGCAGGTTGCGCCCGCTCTTTGGGTTGAGGATGACGCCGATGCCCGCCACGCAAGCTGGATATGGCCATCTGTCGAGGTGGACGTCAACGAGCGGCTCGACGCGAAGTCGCCTTCGCATGAGCGTGCGTGCGTGCAACCAGCCTCCGCGCGACTTATTCATGACGTTCTGAGAGCATGGAGACGAAAACTCAGGTCGAGGCCGCGCGCCACACTCTGCTCGCGATCCCGCATGTCGACATCGCGACTCTCGCGGTCAGCGGACAGGACCGTATCGCTTGGGTGAACGGCTTGTTCACGTGCGACCTTTTGAAGCGCCCGGCGGGGCATGCGGTGTACGGGCTCGCCGTCGCGCGCAATGGGCGCGTGCTGTCGGACGCCACGATCCTCGACGACGACGGGTCGGCGAGGCTGCTCGTGGCTGTGCCCAGCACGGTCGCCGCGCCGCTGCGCGAGCACCTGGAGCATTATCTGGTGATGGAGGACGCCGAAATCGCCGTGCAGACCGACGGCTTCAGCGCCTGGGCCGTCCATGGACCTCGCGCCGTCGAGGCCGTCGAGGCGGCCCGCGGTGCCGGAGCCGTCGCAGCAACCATCGATCGCACCGGTCTCGGCGGCGCGTTCGTGCTCGCCCCCGTGGAGCGAGCGACGCAGGTGCGCGAGGCGATCGAGCGATCGGTCCGTGAACGGAACGGATGTATTGGGAACGACCTGGGATGGGAGGCCCTGAGGCTGGAGCGCGCCGTACCCCGCTTTGGCCCCGACTTCGACGACAAGGCCTATCCGCAGGAGGCGTCGCTCGAGAAATCGGCCGTGAGTTTCGAGAAGGGGTGTTACCTCGGGCAAGAGGTCGTGTGCATGCTCGAGATGCGGGGGCACGTGAAGCGCCGGCTCGTGTCCCTCGTGCTGGAATCGGCCGAGCCCCCTGCGCGCGGCGTCGTCGTCACCGACGAAGGGGGAGCCGCGGTGGGCGAAGTGACGAGCGCCTCGCCGTCGCCGACCCTCGGCGGTGCGGTCGCCTTCGCGATGCTCAAGCGGGCTTGGACCGAGCCTGGTAAGCGTCTGCTCGTGGAGGGGGCTCGCGCGGAGGTCGTCCAGCGTCCTGCGTGAGGCGTTCGGCGGCGGCTCTTCTCTTTCGCTTGGGCGACTCGGCGTCGAAGGCGTTGCACCCGCTGCGCAGGCGCTCGATCGCGGAAGCCTCGATTTGTCGGACGCGTTCGCGGGAGAGGCCCAGTTCTTGGCCGACTTCCGCCAGAGTCCGACCGTCTTCGAAGCGACAGCGCAGAATCTCGGCTTCGCGCGGCGTGAGCTCTTCGGCCGCCCGGCGCGCCTGTTCGGCCGCCTCCCGGGCGCAAGCCACGTCGAAGGGCGACGGCGCGTCATCGTCGGCGATCCGCTCGACGAAGGTGGTGGACGTCTCATGGGCAATCGGCCTGTCGAGTGAAGCCGGCTCGATCGATCGGGCGTCGAGCGCCCGGAGCACGTGCTCCAGCGGAAGGCCTGTCGCCCCCGCGAGCTCATCGACGGTGGGCTCCCGGTTACACGCGATCGCGAAGGACGCTGCGGCCCGCGCGACGCGCGACTGCGCATCGAGCACGTGCACCGGGACGCGGATCGTGCTCGCCATGTTCTGGAGGGCGCGGCGCATCGCCTGGGCTATCCACCACGTGGCATACGTGGAGAATCGCGTTCCGAAAGCGGCGTCGAAACGCTCGACCGCGATCATGAGCCCGATGTTGCCCTCTTGGATCAAATCGGAGAAGAGCAAGCCGCGATTCGTGAAGCGCTTCGCGATGCTCACGACGAGCCGAAGGTTCGGTTCCACGAGGTGAGCCCGGGCCCTGGACGCTCGCTTGCGCGCGTCGGCGAGCCTCGCGCCGCCGACGCCCTCCAGTTCTAGCGCCTCCACCGCATCATCGGCTCGTCGTATCTCGGCCGCGCACGCTCGCTCCTCCTCCGCCGAAAGCAGCCGGTGGCTGGCGAGATCGCGAAAGTAGGCGGAGACAGGCGAGTCGCTGCGCATACGTCGGAGTGAGCCATAGGCTCGGAGACGCGTATCGGAGGGCAGCGTTCCGCCAGGCGCTGGACTCCGCCCGCCGATTCCGACGGACCCGGGCAGTTGACCTACGAGCCGCCGGCTCCGGAGCTCGGGCCGCTGCGCCGGAACGTCATTTTATCGGGGGAAGGGGCTCCCAGCGAAGGGATTCGCCGACTTCGCTCGAGATCTTTTTCGCGAGCCACGGCCGCAAGATCGGCATGATGAAAAGACCGGAACCCTGGCCTCGCTTGCCGGTCGAAAAGAAGGCGATGAGGCGCCCGTCGGGGCTACACCCCGCGTAGGTGTTGGCCCCTTCGTGTTGGGTGAGACGGCGCAACGCACCGCCGCTGCTGTCGGTAGCGATGATGTCGGCGCCCGCGCCGATTCCGACCGTATAGACGACGAGCAGACCCTGAGGGGTATCGCAAAACACGGGCGCGCTCGCCATGAATCCGGCCGGAGAGATCGGCTTGCCCTCGATGTACACGCGCTGCACGGGACTGCCGCCGACGTAGGCGATCTTTCCCGTGGGTCCGAAGATCGGGTGATTGGCGAACGGTGGCGCTGGCATCGGCTGCAGTCGGGCTTTTTCGCCCACCCAGAGCTGGCTTTCTCCTCCGTCCATGACCGTGATCGCCATTCGCGCGTGGTCGCTGCTGAACGCGAGACCCATGATCGATCCCGGGACGGCTAGAGGCACCGGAGTCGCGTTCGGGCCGAAGACGAGGCGAAATGGCGAATAGTCCGTCGAGAGGGCGTAGTAGATCTGATTGCCGGGTCCGAACGCTGGCGAAAGCGCCATTGCGTCGATCGGCCCGACGGCACGCAAATCGAATCCGTCGGCGTCGATGGCGAACACGCGCCGCCAGCGGCCGACCTTCTCGACGTACGTCATCTGGCTCGCGAAGCCCCCAGGCCGGCCGGTCAGACCGCCGAGGAGCTGATCGACGAGCCGATGGGACGCGGCGCGCACCTCGAGGGTCGCCGTCTGCACGACCGCGTGAAAAGCGGGCTTCGGGTCGGGCACCACAGGATCGGCAACCGCGGCGAGATGGGGACTCTGAGCGGCTCGAACGACCGCTGGAGTGAGGTACGCGTCGCCGATGAGCTCCGTCTTCGCGGAGTCGTCGGGCGCGGGCTGCGAGAAGACACGAAGGACGTACTCGGCGCCCTTGGCGCGCCATGCCGGCAGGTCGAGAGGCGAGGTTCGCGTGAAAGTACCTGGGGGGGCCGTGTTCTCGTCGAGAACCTCGAACTGACCGCTCAGCTCCATGTCGCGGCGCACGACCAGATTGACCACGCTGTCCGCGGTGCCGGTCGTGAGGATTGGAACGAGGGCCATCTTCGGGAGCGGAGGAAGGCCTTGCGCAGACCCATTGACGTCGATCGTACCGAGCACGCTCTCGTCGGGCTGATCGCTCGGTCCCGCCGAGTCCGCAGCGCTCACTCGACGAGCGAAGAGCGAGAGGGCGAGGGCGAGGGCCGCGGACGGGATGGGCCGGAGTCTCATTCGCAGTGCCTTTGGTCGCTGCAGCGGAGCCTGAACGTGAGGGATTTTCCGAGCATCTCCGGGTACATCGGCGGTGGGGCGGGGAGCTCGACGCCGCCCGATTGGATTCGTTCGAGCGTGGATTGCACCTCCGCGTCGAACGTCGGGTCGCCGCTTGGCTTGGCAACCGAGAACGTACCCATCTTGCGGTCCTCTGTCACTGTGATGGAGACGACCGATTGCAGGGTTTTGAGCTTTTCGAACGGGATCTTTCCGGCAATCTGGAAGCGCGCCTGAAACCAGGCCGCAAGCTGGGCTTTGTACATGTCCTGCGCGCGCGCCTTGAGCGGGTCGGTCTCCGTGCCGTTCGCGGCCCCCTGTTCGGATCCCTCCGCCGAGGCGACCGTGGCGGACGCCCCTGACTCGGGCGGCTCGGGTGCGTTCGACGGCTCGACGCGCCCCGCATCCACGAGGACCGTCGGCATGCCGGCGTCGGCGACGCGCGTCTTGGGAATGGCCTCCAGGGTCTTCTCGGCCTGGGGCGAAGGCACCGCAGACTGGGACTTGGCCGCGGCAGGACGCCGGCGCTGCCACTCGGCCGGGAGCTTCGAGGGGGACTTGGTGCCGAGCTTGAGGACGGGCGTGATCGCGACGGCGATCGGCTGCCCATTGTCGTTGGAGATGTCGGCGCGTACGAGCGCGGGCGCCGGGAGGGAGAACGCGGCGACGAACGAAAGCTGAGCGAGGAGCGCGACCGAGCACGCGATTGTGACGTCCTGCGCATCGAAGTTGCGCCTTGCGCCGGCCATCACGGCTTGGTCTCCTCCGGCTCCACGAGTAGATTGAGCGAGGTGACGCCCGCCGAGCGGGCGGCCGCGACGGCCCGCGCGACGACCCCGTAGTGCGCCTCCTTGTCCGCTCGAATGTAGAGCTCGTGTTCCTTCTGCACGCGCGGGTTTTCGAGCAATGCCTTCTCGACGTCTTTCGTGACGTCGTCTTCGCCGAAGAGAATTCGCTCTTCTTTGGTGATCGAGACCACCAGCTTCGCGTCTTTGATCGGCGTATTCGACGCCTGCACCTCGGGCAATTCGATGTGAAGGCCGCTCGTGAGGAGCGGCGCCGTCACCATGAATACGATGAGGAGCACCAGCATCACGTCCACGAGAGGCGTGACGTTGATCTCTCGGATGGCGCCCCCGGCGCCACGGCTGCCCGACGAGAGCGCCATTCGAACGCTCGCTCCTTAGGGGCGTTGCCGGGCGCCGGCGGGAAATCGCGAACCGGCGGGCGTGGGAAGGGACGGCTCGGCGCGGACGGCTGCCTCGGCGATGAGCGCGACCCACTCGCCCGCGGTCGCCTCGAGGTCCGCCACGTAGTCGCCGACCTTCTTGTCGATCCAGTTATAGAAGAAGACCGCCGGGATGGCGGCCGCCAAACCGATGGCCGTCGTGATGAGCGCCTCGCCTATGGCCGGCGCGACGACGGGGAGGCTCGCGGTCTTGGCAGCGCCGATTCGAATGAAGGCATCCATGATTCCGTAGACGGTGCCGAAAAGACCGATGAAAGGCGCGCCCGCAGCGACGAACCCGAGGAGCCACATGAGCGCGCGCGCGTTCTGCCCTTCGGCGAGCACCGCTCGGTCGGCCACGGCCCTCAGCCTTTCGAGGGGGGCGCCCGCGCCGCGAACGTAGAGTTCGCCCAGGATTCGGGCCCCCGCGGCGCCGCCCCGCACACCTCCGGCCGCCTCGAAGAGCTCTCTCGCCGAAGTGACCGGACGGGTGCGGCGCTCGAACTCCCGCTCTGTCGAGCGGAGGCGCCCGAGCTGCAAGAGCTTCAGCATCGCGATGACCCAAACGAGCATCGAGCAGCCCACAAGGAGCCCGAGCGTGATTTTCACCGGCCAAGCCGCATGCACCAAGAGCGCGACGAGGTCGAGCTTGACCATGGGCGCGTCGGCCGGGGCCGGCAAGTCGACTCCGATGGCGGTAGCGGCTCGAAGCAGGGTCATTGACCGAGCATGATGTCGACGCGGCGATCGCGCGCCCAGCTGGGCTCGTCGCTTCCCGTGGCGTCCATCGCGCCGCGCGTCGTCGACTCGGCCTTTGATTTGTCCATCCCTTTGCTCGTCAGATAGGTGGCGACCGAGTCGGCCCGCGATTGGCCGAGCGTGAGGTTGTAGTCGCTGCTCCCGCGCGGGTCTGCGTGACCCACGAGCTTCATCAGGCGGCCCTTGAGCGGTCCGCTCGTGAAGCAGCTTACGAGCTGCGCGAGCACGTGGGCGTCGTCGGGACGAACGTGAGCCGAGTCGAATGCGAAGTACGCGTCGGGGTCTTTGATTCCGCACGCCGTCGTAATCTCTTCGGAGATCCGCACCGCGCTCGCAGTCGGAGAGTCGGGCGGCTGCGACGGCAGCCGACTCACGGGGGCCGGCGTCGTGGGAGCGGGGGCGGGGGGCTCGGG
>JBAULD010000763.1:0-1897 GCA_049578005.1 Polyangiaceae bacterium | reverse complement strand
CCAGGCGAGTGCCCAGGATCGCATTTCTCCCCCTCTTTCTTCGGGTGCCGCGGCGGCTCCTCTTCCGGTTCCCTCGGCCGCGCCTGCGCCGTCGGACTTAACGGCGGCCCCGCCCACCGCACCGGCTTCTGCAGCGATCGCCCCACCGTCGGCACCGGGGCCGGAAACTACCTCTCCGGCTCAGCGGGCAACGCCCGCCTCCGCGGGCGGTCCCGGCGACTCCAATCCGAGCGCCGCTGGAACTGGTGGACTGCGGATCGAGTCTCCTGCGCTCGGGACACCGGTACCGCCTAAGTCCATCGAGGCACGCGCGACCCCTGCCGCGGAGGGTGGTCCCGGAGACCCGGCGGCGGCGGCGGCAGGACCCGGCGGGTTTCGCGTCATCGCCCTCAACAGGAGCTCGGAGATTCGATTACGAGCGCTCGTGCAGGGCGATGGGCGCATGTGGTTCGACGATGCCCAGCGGCCGCAAGTGAACACGTTCCTGATCCGACGGGCGCAGCCCTGGGCCGAGGGCCGGCTGCCATACGGCGTCACCTTCATCCTGATCCCCGACTTCGGCGGTGGAACGGTGGTCCTGCAGGACGCGTATTTAGGTATCGAGCTCAACGAGGCACTCAAGTTCCGTTTCGGTAAGTTCCGTCCACCGTTCGGGCTCGAGCGCCTTCAGCCGAGCTCGAACTTGTCCTTCGTGGAATTCGGGCTTCCCACACTGCTCACTCCCAATCGCGACGTGGGAGCTATGGTCTACGGCGATCTGCTCTCGCGGGTCGTCGGCTACGCCGCTGGGATCTTCAACGGGGTACCTGACAACGCCAGCAGTGACCTGGCGTCCGACAATCCGAAGGAATTCGATGGTCGTGTTTACCTTCGTCCGTTCGAGCTCATTCCGCATCATGCGCTCGGGCGGCTCTTCGTCGGCGTCACGACCACCTTCACCCGCGTCTACGGGACGCCGGCCGCACCGCTACTACCCGTGTACAAGACGCCTGGACAGGCCACCATTTTTTCTTACACGGCGGCTGCCGCGGCGACGGCCAACTACGCCAACACGGCCGTGGCGAACGGACCGCACAACCGATACGGAGCGTACCTCTACGAGGCGGTAGGGCCGTTGGGCCTCCTCGGCGAGTACTACGAATCGGACCAGGAAGTGGGCAGCGCCGGTAAGGGCAACCTCCAGGTGCACAACCGGGCATACCAGGCTCAAGCCACGCTTCTCTTCTTCGGGGCCGATGCGTCCTACGACTATGTGCACGTGCGCACTCCCGTCGACCTGGAGGCGGGGGGCTTCGGCGCCTTGGAGCTCGCGCTACGGGCGGGACGTCTCGACCTCGACTCGGCGTCCTTTTCGAGGTTCGCTTCCACAAGCAGCTCGGTGCGCGGAGCGACGGAGCTCGCGGCTGGTCTGAACTGGTACTGGAGCGACAACGCGAAATTGGTCTTCGACTACGACAATACTCAGTTCAATGGTGGGGCATCGACGCCGACCGAGGTATCCGCCGGCCACAGAGAAGCTGAGAATATCTTTCTGCTGCGAGCGCAGGTCGTCTACTGAGTTCGTTGGCGCGGTTCAACTGGTCATGGAATTCAGAGGACTTCTTTGATGAACTACCGTTTTCTCATTGTGTCCACGGTCTCCATCGTGATCGGCGCTTTGGGGCCTTCCGGATGCCAGGGTGGGGAGAACGTGCTTCCGCTTCCTGGGGACGCCAGCGCCGACGGCTCGGGGGATGCTGGCAAGGATGGCTCCGCTGGCGACGCCGGGGCCCCCAAGGACGGTTCGGGCAGCGAGGCCGCCGCGGTCGATGGGAGTGAGGCCGGGACAAGCAACGACGCGGAGGCTGGCAATGATGGCTCCAGCGGCGAAGCCGGGGCCCTCACGGACGGTTCGGGC
>JBAULD010000762.1:0-1563 GCA_049578005.1 Polyangiaceae bacterium | reverse complement strand
GCGATCCCGAGCACATCCATCTCCACGGGTTTGTTGATGAAATCGTATGCACCTGCGCGAATAGCCGCAATGGCTGAATCCAGGCTCCCGAAGGCGGTGAGGACGAGGACCGGCAAGTCGGGGCGATTGCTGGTGATCCGCTCGCACAATTCGAGGCCGTTGACGCCGCGCATGTGGAGGTCGGTGACCACGGCGTCGAATTCTTCGCTCCCCAGAAGCTCGAGCGCTTTGTCCGCGGAGGTGCGCCACGCCACCTCGGAGCCCCGCTTGCGCATGCCGAGTGCGAGCGTCTCGCAGAGGCTTGCATCGTCATCAACGAGCAGGACGCGCTTCGTCATGCGGTTCCGGCAACCGGGAGAAACACGCAAAAGGTGGTGCCCTTGCCCAACGTGCTCTCCACGGTGATCCAACCCCCGTGCTCGCGGATGATTCCGTAGGTGACGGCTAGGCCCAAACCTGTTCCTTCTCCGACGTCCTTCGTCGTGAAGAAAGGCTCGAAGATGTGCGGCAGGTTTTCATGGGAGATCCCAGCTCCGTCGTCTCTCACGCCGAGGCAAAGATAGTCGATTTCGGCGCCGCCAACGTCCGCCGGCGGCAACCCGTGCCCTGACCGTATTCTTAGCTCGACGGTGCCTCCACCCGGCATCGCCTGGATCGCGTTCATGACGAGATTGGTGATGACCTGCTGAATTTGCCCTGCGTCTACATTCGTGCTCGCGTCCGCTTGTGTCGCAACGAGATGCAATTCGACCGACCGTTTGTTGGCGAGTGGCCGCATCAGCTCGAGCGACTCCTTCGCGAGCTCGCTCAGATCTCGCCTCGCCTTCTGTACACCCCCGCGCCGCGCAAACTGCAGAAGCCGACGAATCGTTTTGGTCATTCGATCCGCGGCGTCGACGATGACACGTGCGTAGTCTGCCGACTCGCCCGGGTCTGCTTCGCCCGCCGCGATCATTGCCGCACGTGCCGCCACGACGTTGAGCGGTGTGCCTAGCTCATGCGCCACGCCGGAAGCGAGGGTTCCGACAGTGGCTAACCGGTCGGCGTGTCGGAGTTGCGCCATGGTGGCCGAGAGGCGATCGGACATCGCATTCATCTCTCGAGCGAGGTCCGCGAACTCATCGCGCTGTCTCAGCGTCACCGGGCCCGTAAAGTCGCCGCGGCCTACCCGGCGCGCCTTTTCCGAGAGCGCACGAACAGCAGAGCCGACGAGCCACTGGCTCATCACGAACGACAAGACCGCGCTGACGACCATGAACGCGGCCGCCACTTCAACTGTGTCGGCGATCGTCGTCCGGATGAAGCGCTGCTCGCTCGTTGCGGGCTCCGAGAGCTCGATCACACCGCGGCGCACTCCGTCGACGTCGAGCGGAACGTACGTCTTCCAGCGAGAAGGGCGCCCGTTGTCGCGGATGACGCGGGTCAGCGGCTGCCCCGTCGGGGTCGCGACCAGGGCGTCGGGGTCGACGGAAAGGCCGGCCGCCTGGTCGGAGGCGACCCAGCGGATCTCAATGCTGGTGAAGTGGCGATTCACCGCGTCGATGGCATCGATCGCCGCCTGCT
>JBAULD010000761.1:0-8707 GCA_049578005.1 Polyangiaceae bacterium | reverse complement strand
ATGTTCGCCAGGCTTTGGCACCCCGGTGAGTCGTTCGGGTAGTGGCAATCGAAAATGGCGTACTGGTTGCTCGTGCCCGGGTCCGTCGTGCCCCAGGGGTACTCGCGCTGCTCACTCCCGCCCGCCGCGCCATATTCCCATTCAGCCTCACTCGGAAGAAACCCGCCGTCCCAGATGCAGAACGCGTACGCCTCCCACCACGTCACGCAATTGATCGGCAGGTTCTCCTGGGTGCTCGCCGTCGTCGTCCACGTACACGCAGGAAAGGACGCGAGGTTCGTGTCGGTCGGCTCGATGTAGACGTTATCCGTCGCTATCCAGCCGGGCTCGAAGCCGCCAGCCGTCGCACTGAGACCACTTCCCTCGTTCACGTGCGCATGCTTGCCGGACCCCGCCGGTGGCACGTACCCGGCTCCCCCGTTCCACGCCGACACGAATCGACGAAACCGCCCCACGGTCACCAAGTACTTGTCGAGACGGAAGCTGCTCACGGTCGCGGGATAGGCTTCGTCCGTCGGCCCACCGTCCGCGGGGATGAACGGCACGCCGTCCGAGCCGCAGTTATACTGGCGGTCATACGTGCCACCAGGCACCTCCAGGCTCGCGCAGCAGCTCTCGCCGATCGCGCCGCAGTTGGTCACCCCGTCGCCACTCGGAGCGCAGCCGTTCGCCCCTACAGAGCCCGCGCCTCCGCTACTGCTCGAACCCCCGGGGTTCGAGCCGGAGCTGCCGCCGCTTACGCTGCTGCTCGACGCTGGCACGGCCGAACTGCTGGATGGGAAGCTGCCGGCCCCGTCGCTGAAACCGCTGTCCTCGGCTCCTGGCGTCTCCTGAGAATCGAGAACGCGCCCGCAAGCCGCGACGGCAACGGGCGAGGTCAGCGCCAAAAGGAGGAGACGCAAGTCTCGCATCGGTCAGAACGCCTCCGTCGAGCTCATCGCTGCGTCAGCCCATCCCGCCCCAGCGTAGCGTAGCAGTGCCGGCTACCACCCGCCGGAGAATCTACTTTGCGGCGGCTAAAGGCATTCCTACTCGTAGTCCCCAATCGTCTCGAGCATCGATCATGTTGTGCGGCGAGCATTCACAATTCCCGTTCCGTCGTACGCTTAACCCCTTGTTGCGGCGCTTTACGACCGAAAGAGGAGACGACGCGGACTTCGCCACCATTCTCGGGTACGATTCGGCCCAACACACGGGGGCTCGCATGCGACGGCTCACGCACATGCTCACGCTGGCGACTTGCATCGCGATTGCCACGCCTGCCTGCGGGAGGGTCCAACTGGTCGGGGCTGCCCCCGGAGACAGTGGGGTGGCCGTCGACGGAGGTGGACCCGCGGCGCCGCTGGCCGTCCAAAAGTGCAATCTGGTTACCTCGACCGCATGCACGCAAACCGCGCAGTGCTTCCCGGGAGCCAGCGAGGCCAACTGCGAATCCCAGCTCGAGCTGGAGTTCGACTGCAGCCTCGCCGCTGGCGATTTTTCTTCGTGCATGCAGGACGTGCAGTCTGCCGGATGCGACAGCCTACTTCCCGACGCAGGTTTGACGATGCCGCAATCGTGCCTGCCGCCGATTACGACGACTCCCATCAGTGACGCCCAGTCCAAGTGTTATGCGCTCGTCGACGCGCTCTGCACGCAGAGCATTCAGTGCATGGAGTTCGGCGGGAACATGCCCCTCCTCGTCCAGAACTGCGAAGACGACGTCACGACCGACATCGAGGACGGTCTGCCGTGCCTCCTGGCCACGGCGGTTGGACCGGGGTACGCGCCGTGCCTTGCGGCCATTCCCAATCTTCCATGCGCTGTAACCGGCGACGCCGCCGGGGGAGGCCCCGGCAGCGCGGGAATGTCTACAGGTACGGACACTTCTACAGGTATGGTCACTTCTACGGGAACGGGCATGGGATTGTTGGAGGCGATTTCTGCGTGCCCGACGGCGCTGGTGTTCTCGCCATAGGCGATTGCCGAGCGTTTCCGAGTGTCGTGAAGGGAAATGAGAAATGACACGACGACCATCGCGTAGATTGTTTCTGACCGGCGCCGCCGGGGCTACCGTGGCGCTGCCGTTCTTGCCGTCGGCCTTCTGGTCGCGCCGGTCGGGCGCCGACCCATGCACACCCCCGCGACGCTTCATGGCCTGGTACCTCCCTGACGGGATGGTGATGAACAATTGGACGCCAGCCACCACGGGAACGGGCTGGACGCCGAGCCCGATTTTGGCGCCGATCGCACCGATCGCGAACAAGGTGCTCGTCCTGACCGGCCTCGATCACGAAAATATCGCCGTTCCGCCGCCCCCTGCTCCCGTCATTGACCCGGACGTGGCGGGAGTGGGCTGCTTTCTGAATATGATTCCGGTCAGCGGGCGCATGACGGACCCCACCCGGACCAGCATCGATCAGGCGCTTCTGCCGGTGCTGAACGCCTCCGGCTGCGGCGCGCCGCCGCTATCGTCGATGCAGATAGGCATTCAAGGCGACAACGGACTTTGCGGCGAAGCAAACTGCGAGTTCTCGCGCGAGATTTCCTGGCAAAACGGCGTGGCGTTGCCCAATTCCTACGACCCGAACACGGTGTTCGACGCGATGTTCTCCGGCATGGCCCCTCAGGGGCGCAAGAGCATCCTCGACTCCGTTCTCGCGCAGGCCAAAACGTTGTCCATCACGCTCAGCTCCTCGGATCGTCTCAAGTTGGACGAGCACTTCACATTGGTCAGAAATGTGGAGACGCGCCTCCAAAGGCTCGGCAAGAGCGGCGTTGGCGGCACGACGGGGCCGAGCTGCGCGACCCCCCCGCGCCCTTCGTTCGATGCGCTCCTCCTGGACGCGGGGCTGACGCCATCCGGCCGCTTCGCTGCCGACTTTTCGCTCTTCGTCGACCTCATGGCGATCGCCTTTCAGTGCGACATCACGCGCTCGATCACGTTCATGGCCGGCTCGGCTACGACCGGCAATAGTTACCAGTTTCTCACCGGTAGCCCCACGCCTCATCACACGCTCTCGCAGCAAGGAGATCCCGCTTCGCTCGCCGAGCTGACGCAGATCGATACGTACGAGATTCAGCAAGCGGCGGCGATGCTCACGAAACTGGACAGCATCATCGAGGCCGACGGCCAGTCGATCTTGGACCACACGACGTTCTATCTCAGCTGCGACGTCGCCGACGGCCAAGCCGGCAACCACTGGGACATGCCGGTCCTCCTCGCCGGCGGCGCTAGCGGGGCCTTGAAAATCGACGGGCGTCACATCAATTACACGCCGAGCCTGGCGCTCCCGCGCACCGTCGAAGTCGGCCCGCGCAACCCCAATCAAAACACGGGCCAGGTCTTCATCTCGATCTTGCAGGCGCACGGCATCATGCAAGACACGTTCGGAATGGCGACCGGCGGGCCGCTGCCCGAGCTATTGCCTTGAGTGTCGCATCGCTCGCAGCGAACCAGCAATCCAAAGGCGCACCGGCCAACACGTGAGCCTGGCCCGCCTCAGCCGGGAGCCCCCTTTCCAGTGCAAACGGAAGGGCGCGGAGCTGCGGGTGCGGTAGGTTGCGTGGCGAATGGATCCCAGCGAACCAGGCACGAGCGACGCGGGCGGTGCGAGCGCCGGCGCAAGCGAGACGACGACCCACAAGACGGTGTGCAACCGCGATTGTCCGGACGCCTGCGGGATCGTGGCGACCGTGCGCGACGGGCGCGTCGTCAAGCTCGCGGGCGATCCCGAGCACCCGGTCACGCGCGGCTTCTTGTGCTGGCGGACCAATCACTTCTTGAACCTGCAGTACGGCCCCGACCGCGTGCTTCAGCCCATGCGCCGCGGAGCCGACGGCGTTCATCACCCGATTTCCTGGAACGATGCGCTCGATGAAATCGCCCGTCGTCTCGTTTCGATTCGAGGCGAAACCGGACCGAGTTCTATCTTTCACTATCGAAGCGGCGGCTCGCTCGGCCTTTCGATGCCGCTCATCGATTGGTTCTTCGAGTGCTTCGGGCCGGTGACGATCAAGCGCGGCGACATTTGCTCTGGCGCTGGCGAGGCCGCTCAGGAGGCCGACTTCGGAGAGTGCGATAGCCACGATTTGTTCGATCTGCTCAATTCGAAGCACATCCTCTTGTGGGGCAAGAACGTCCACGTCTCGAGCCCGCACACCATCCCGGTGTTGCGCGATGCCCGGGCCCGCGGCGCCGGGCTCGTGCTCATCGATCCCGTCCGCCACAAGGGCGCCGACTTCTGCGACGTGTTCTGGCAGCCGCGCCCCGGGGGGGACTGCGCGCTCGCGATGGCCACCGCGCGCCTCCTCTTCGAGCAGGGATCGGTCAGCCCGCGGGCCGCTGCGATGTGCGACCACGTGGACGAGTTCCGGGAGCTCGCGCACGCGAAGAGTGTCGCGACCTGGTGCGAGGAAGCCGACGTTCCTCGGCGCGCGGCCGAGGATCTCGCCACGCGGCTCGCGGCCGGTCCGACCGCCATCATGGTGGGGTGGGGCATGGCGCGTCGCGCGAACGGAGCCGCCATCGTTCGAACGCTGGACGCTCTGTCGGCCATCAGCGGCAATCTCGGAATACCGGGCGGCGGGGCGTCGTACTATTTCCGGCGACGGCGCGCGGTCGACCTCTCGTTCGTTCGTGGAAAAGCAGCGGCGCCGCGGACTATCTGCGAGCCGCTCTTCGGTCGTGAAGTCCTCGACGCCCGCGACCCGCCCATTCGCGCGGTGTGGGTAACTGCGGGCAATCCGGTCGTCATGTTGCCCGACGCGGAGCTCGTCCGCGAGGCGCTCTCGTCTCGCGAGTTCGTCGTGGTCGTCGATCCATTTTTCACCGACACGGCACGACTCGCGGACATCGTCCTACCGACGACGACGCTCCTCGAGGCGAACGACTTGGTCGGCTCCTACGGGCATCCCTACGTCGGCGCGGCGCGGCCCGTCGTCTCGCGTCCCCCAGGCGTCCTCGACGACCTGGAGATCGTCCAGGCGCTCGCCGCGCGCGTGGGATTGGGCGCCGAGCTCGCGGGCTCGGCCCGAGAGTGGCAAGAGCGTCTCATCGCGCCGGCCGCCCGGGCCGCCGGAGTCGAATTGCGCGCGCTCGAAGAGGCGCCCATCCGAAATCCGCTCGCGCCGCGCGTTCTGTTCGCCGACGGGAAGGTCCCGACGGCCAGCGGGCGGGTGAACCTGGTGACCGCGCTCCCCCGAGCGGCGAAGACGTCGCCCGCCTACCCCCTTCTGCTCCTCTCGCTCTCGTCGGATCGTTCGCAGTCGTCCCAGTGGTCGCGCGCGAGCGACGGCCCGGCCGGCGGCGCGACCGTGTGCACGGTTCATCCGTCGGTCGCGACCGCGGTTGGAGTGCGCGACGGAGAGCTTGCTCGGCTGGAGTCCGAAATCGGTGGGATGGACGTGCGGATTCGAACGGATCCCGATCAGCGCTCCGACGTGGCCCTCGTGCCGAAGGGCGGGCACCTGTCCACGGGGCATGCCGCCAACGCGCTCATTCGCGCGGCCGTCACCGACCTGGGCGAAGGCGGCGCGCTCTACGACCAGCCCGTACGACTCGTCGCGCGCGCAGTGTGAGCGTCGATGACTCGTCGCGCACGCGGGGTGCGTGGGTCACTCTGCGGTTGCCCGCCCGTCGAGCACCGCCCGAACTTTCCGAACGAGCGTCTCTCCGTTGAACGGCTTTCTCAGGAAATCGTGGCCGAGCACGTCGAGCCGTTCGATGGCGTCGTCCGCGTAGCCCGACATGAACATCACTTTCGCCGCCGGGCATCGCGGAAAGAGTCTCTGGACGAGCTGTCTGCCGTTCATGCCCGGCATGATCACGTCCGTCAACACGAGGCTGACCTCCGAACCCCGCTGCTCGCCGAGAAGAAGGGCTTCCGCCGCGTCGGCGGCTACCAAGACTTTGTAACCCGCTCCCGTGAGTACGCGACAGACGACTTTTCGCAGCGCCTCTTCGTCTTCGACGACCAGAACGGTTTCGCCGCCGGGGGCCGCGCGAAGCGCCGGCACGCTCCCCGGCGCTCGCTCCTGCGTCCCGTCGTCGCGCTTGAGATAGATACGAAACGTAGCGCCGGCGGCGAGCGCACTCTCCGCGACGATGGCCCCGCCGCTCTGCCGGACGATGCCGTACACGGTGGAGAGGCCAAGCCCCGTCCCCTTCCCGACTCCTTTCGTCGTGAAGAACGGGTCGAAGGCTCGCGCAAGCGTCACGGGGTCCATTCCGCATCCGGTATCGGAGACGGAGAGCAAGAGGTAGGGGCCGGGGTCGACCTGCAACGCGGACGCCCGCGACGCGCCGATTTCGACGTTGGCCATTGCGATGGCCAGGCGCCCGCCGTCGGGCATCGCGTCTCGCGCGTTGACGGCGAGGTTCATCAGGACCTGCTCGATCTGGCCAGGGTCCGCACGGGTCCGATAGAGGTCGCCTTCCGCCGAAATCTGGAGCTCGATGTCTTCTCCGATGAGACGGCGCATCATTTTGGCGATGCCCTGCACGAGCGCGTGAATATCCAGGGATTGCGGCCGCCATACCTGGTGGCGGCTGAACGCCATCAGCTGCGCCGTCAGCCCCTCGGCGCGCTCGGCGGCACGGACGATCTCGCCCAGGTCGGCGCGGAGGGGATCGTCCTTCCCGAGCCCGATCGAAGCCGCTTCGGAGTAGGAAAGAATGACGCTCAGAAGATTGTTGAAGTCGTGAGCCACCCCGCCGGCCAAGCGGCCGACCGCTTCCATCTTCTGGGCGGCCCGGAGTTGATCTTCGGTGTCGCGCTGCCGCTGCTCTGCGCGCTTCGTATCCGTGATGTCCCGACTGGTCACGACGGTCGATATGGCCCGGCGTTCGCCGGCCTGTCCTTCGAAGCGACCTTGCACGTTCACCGAGAGCCAGCGCACCTCGCCGGACGGCAGTACGACCCGCGTCTCCCCGGCATAGGCTCCGTCCCCGCGCGGGTCGTGCACTTTCGCGACACCTTGGCGAACAGTCTGCAGGTCGTCGGGGTGAATGCGCGCGAAGACCTCCGCGGCGCTCACGTCTGATCGGTCGAAGCCCAGGTGCAGCATCGCTCGCTCGTCGAGTAGCATTCGACCCTGCGCGATCTCGTGGCGCCAGGTTCCGAGGCCGGCGGCGTCGAGCGCGATGCGCTGCTGCTCCTTGGCTTCCGCCAGCTCGCGAGCGGTCGCCAGGCGCTCGCTGATGTCGGCGACGGCTACGATGAGCGACCGTCGACCCGACGGGTCATGCAAGACGGTCAGGTTCACGTCGACCCATGCCACGCGACCGCCCTTGCACACGTAACGCTTTTCGAGGCGATATCCCTCGAGCTCGCCGCGAGCGACCGCGCCGTAGAGCTGCGTGTGACGATCGAGGTCCTCGGGATGGGTCAGCTCGCGCGCCTTCATGGCATAGAGCTCTTCCGCCGAGTATCCCGTTATCTCGCACATGCGCGGGTTGACGTGAATGAAGCGCCCGTTCGCCGGATCGGTCTGCGCGATACCGACCGGGGCGACGTCAAACATCGCGCGGAGCTCGGCGGCGCTTCGACGCAGCGACTCGTCGAGCGCCCGAGCGCGCGTGACGTCCCGAAAGAAGCCGACCACGCAGCGCTCGCCGCTGATATCCGCGAAGGCCACCGACGCCAAGCAAATAAGCTCTTGGCCGGATTTGTTGCGGAGCACGACTTCGGCAGACGTCACCGACCCGAGTGACGAGAGGCGTTGGGAAAGGGACGGCGCGTCCGCGCCCGATACGATGTCCTCTTCCGGCGGCTGGATCCCGAGCTGCGCCGGTGTCTTGCCGAGGACTTCGTTCTTCGACCAGCCAAAGACCGCCGTGAACGTCTCGTTGACGTCGATGTAGCGCCGGTCGGCCCACCGGATGATCGCGATGGGCACCGGAGACAGTCGGAACACGGTGGCCAGTCGACTTTCGGCTTCGCGAAGGGCATCCTCCGTACGCCTTTTCTCGGTGACGTCTTCCGCAATGACGATGAGCGAAAGCGGCCCTTCGGGAAGGTTCATGCACGATACCGCGGCGCGAATCCAGCGGACGGCTCCGTCTCCGCGGATGAACCGGACTTCGTTCGTGACGGTCTTTTCGGCGCCGCTCAGCAGGCGGCCCACAGATTCGAACGAGGACCGGAGTTCGTCGGGATGAATGAGCTCTTGCCACGAGAACACGACGAGCTCGTCGCGCGTTCGACCCGACATCTCGCACAGCTTTTCGTTGACGCGGAGCAGTCGGCCCGACGCCGCGTCGATGTGGGCGAAGCCCACGGCGGACTGCTCGAAGAACGTCCGCAGGAGCTCTTCGCTCGCTCGGAGCGATTCGTGGACGGACTCTCGCTCGGTCACCATCCCCCCTGGCACACGTATCCCCCTAAGGACCGCCGGAGGAGGCCTTCGCAGCCGCCTTTCCGGGGTTGGCGATGGCGACGCCGACCGCCGCGATGAGATCCGCGCTCTTGACGGGCTTCTTGAGAGCCACGGAAGCGCCGAGGGCGAGCGCCACTTTGAGCCACTGCGTGACGTCGACGGTGCCGAAACCGCCGGAGACCGCGACGATACCCATGCCCGGAAAGAGCTTGTGCACTTCGCGGATCATCTCGAGGCCGTCGCGCTCCGGCATGAAAATGTCGGTGACCATCGCATCGAAGCGAGATTGCTCGAGCATTTTGCTCGCCACCTTGCCGTTTTGGGCCCAGAAGGTCTCGTAGTCGGCGGC
>JBAULD010000760.1:0-4101 GCA_049578005.1 Polyangiaceae bacterium | reverse complement strand
CCTCTGGGGCAAGCGGCGCGCGGCGATGCTCAAGGGCGAACACTATCTGCCGTACCTCTCGTCGAAGCACGCGTTCGACAAGACCAACACCGACGCTCACCTGGCGCCGCTCGGAATCCGGGTGCCGCACCCTACGTCGTATTTCGGGAGACTTCTCACGTTTCAAGCCCGTAGGCCCGGACGCGGCCTTGCGCGCGGGGAAAGCGGTTCACGGACTGCGGCGCCGGCGCGGGAGGAACTGTCTCCGTTGAAATCGGTCTCCAGTCGAAGTGCGTTGCCATGAGCAGCGCGACGCCTCCATCGCCGCCGCCGAGCGAGCAAGGCGACGCGATCGAAACGCTTTCGCTGGGCGAACGCTGGCTGCCCGACGCGTTTCGCGTGATCCCCGCACCGGGCGGCTTTGCGCTCCGCATGGTCGACATGACCCAAGCGACCGCCGCGCTCAAGCTGCTGCGTGGAGCCGGCTTGCGAGCCACCTTCACGCACCTGATCGTACGGGCCGCGGCGGTCGCGCTCGGACGCAATCCGGAGCTGCGTCAGATGGTCTGCGGCTACCGAAGGCTGACTCCGGCCGACGTAGATATCGGGCTCTCGATGGCGGGTGAGACGACGTACGCTCCCGTCGTCGTACTCCCTGGAGCCGACCGCACACCGCTCGGGCAACTGGTCGGGTCGCTGAACGAAGCGGTCCGCATTGCACACGAAAAAGAGAAGCGCGACCTGAAGAACATCGGCCGAATCGGGTGGATAATCCCACTCGGATTTCTCCGGCGGCTCGTATTGCGCTGGTTGCAAAACACGTTTTGGTTCCGGCGCCGCCTCGCCGGCACGTTTCAAGTGAGTTGCCTCTCCAGCGTAGACGTCGCGGCTCCGTTTCTCTTCTATACGGGGAGTCTTCTCTCCGCGGGGCGCGTCTGCGATCGCGTGGTGGTGGTGGACGGCCAGCCTGCCGTACGTCCCACCGTATGGCTCACGGTGTGTGTGGACCACGTCGCCATGGACGGCATGCGCGCCGGCCAGCTGCTAAAAGCCATCAAGATCGTGCTGGAAGGCCAAGATCTCGTGCGCGAGGCACAAGACGCACTGTCCGCCCGTCGGGCCTCGATCGCGCCGGCCGCGGATCGCACAGCCGGGGACGGCCCCGCCCCGAACCCGATGCTCGCGCCCGACGGCCACGTCTCCCACGGAGAGAGAGTCGCAGCGATGCGGACCGACGACGGGGCTTGATGATGGCGGCCCGATCGAAACGCCTCGGTCGGCGCGGCCTCGTTGGACCGAACCCGCGCTTCGCCGGGGCGGTCCGACTGCTGCTCGCGGGGACGGTGAGCTTCGGCCTGCAGCCGGGGGAGAGGCGAGCGGCCGCCAACGGGCGCTTTCCGGCTTCCAACCAAATCGTGTTCTCGCCGGCGGACCCCAACGTCGTCGTCGGTCGCACGACGTACGCCGTACTTCCCTCGCGCGACGACGGCGCGACGTGGAGTTACATCTGCGAAGATGCGCTCGGTCTCCCGACGACTGCGTATCAGGATCCGGAGCTCGGCCTCTCGGCCAATGGCTCGCTCGTCGCGGGGCTCTATTTTCCCACGGCGGGAGTCGACGTATCCAACGACCTCGGTTGCAACTGGAGCTGCGCGGGCGGTCCGCTGGCGAATCAAAGCATCGCGGACGTGGTCGTCAGGCCCGATACGCCGGCGGCCGTCCTCGCGCTGACGTCGACCTCCGTCCCCGTCGATGCCGGTGGAGGGAACTTCTCGCAAGTTTTCCTGAGTACCGACAACGGCACAAACTGGACCGCCCTTGGCGTGGCTCTCGACCCGGACGTGCTGGCCCAAACCATCGACGTCGCCGCGAGCGATCCCAGTCGCATTTACGTCTCCGGCACCCGCGGGTTCGGCGCCGGTCGCACCGCATCTCTGTTCGTGTCCGCCGACGACGCCGCCCATTGGACCGAGCACCCGCTTCCCGACTTCGACCCGAGCAGCGAGGACTCCATCTACATCGGCGCGGTCGACCCCACCGATGCGGATCGCGTGTATATCCGCTCGAGCTCCCTCGCGACCGGCGGTCGGTCGAGGCTGTTCGTGACGGGTGACGGCGGCAATTCGTTTCAGGTGGTCAAGCAATTCGACGTCCCGGATCCCGGAGTTCTGGCGACCGAAGGCGAACTCCTTGGCTTTGCTCTCTCGCCGGACGGCTCCAAAGTCTACGCCGGAACGAAGGGAGCAGGCCTCTTCGTCGCGAACAAGGCGGACCTCGCCTTTCAAATGAAGTCATCGATCCACGTGCAGTGTCTGACGACTCGCGGTTCCGAGCTCTGGGCGTGTTCCGACGAGGTCAGCGGATTCGTGTTTGGGGTGTCGACCGACGACGGCGCGACGTTTTGCCCGAAGCTCTCCACGATCACGGGCCTCGCCGGACCGATCGCGTGCGCGCCGAACGCGGGCGGACCGCTCGCATGCGGCGCCACCACGAACGGCTCGCAATGCCTCGACGCGTTCAGCGCGTTCTGTTCGGCGGCGGCGCCGAGCGGCAGCTGTAGCACGGTGGCGAGCGAATGCAGCACGCCCGCGGACGGAGGCGACGTGGTCCTCCCGGACAGCTCGCTCGGGCAGCCCCCGCGAGGCCGTGCATCGGGAGGTTGCTCAGTCGCCCGGGATAGCCGCGCGCCGGGAGTAGGTGCGGCGTGCCTTTCGGGTGTCGTCGCCCTCGTGCGAAGAAGGAAGCGGGATCGCGGGGCGGCGCCTCTGCGCCCGCGGTTGCGCAATCTGGTTGCCCGGATGCGCAGCGTGTGGACTCGGACTCGAAGAAACAGCACCCATTCGCCGGACAAGCGCCGACCAGAGTAGGGGCACGGGCGATGCAGTGGATTCGGGGCCAGCCAGTCGAAGCTGCATCGAAAGGGTCGGGGCAATGATGAGAATTCGGACTTTGGTAGCTCCCTACGCTCTGCTTGGGGGAATTTGCGCGATGGGGTGCGGCGGGGGCAATGTGGGGAGCACCGCGGGAGGAACCGGCGCGGCAAACAACGGCGGTTTCAGCGGTGGCGGATCGAATGCCTCGTCGGGAACCGACCCGAATGCGGCCGGCGACGATGCGGGCGGAGGGAGTGCCGCGACGGGGTCGGGCCAAGGTTCGGCCCAACCGGGTGACGACGCGAGCGCCGCGAGCTCGAATCCCGGTGCAAATCCTGGAGCCGGCGCGGCGCCATCCGCCAGCGACGCCTCCGCCAGCAGTAGCGATGCGGCGGCCGATCCCGAGATCGCCTACTCGGTGACGCTGACGATGGACGCGTTCACCGTCCCTGCCGGGCAAGAAGTCTACATGTGCCAGGACTTTGCCAACCCGTTCAACGGGATGCAGGCCGACATCAAGACCTACGAGCTGCACATGGCGCAGGGGTCACACCACATGTTTGCTTTCTACAAGACCAACGCGACGAACAGCTCCGTCGCCCCATGTCCGCAAGGTGGCCTTCAGTTCGCGCCATTCACGTTCACCGCGCAGACCCAGGACGTCGTGCAAACCTACCCGGAGGGAGTCGGTGCGACGATCCCGTCGACGACCGGGTTCACGCTGAACGCGCACTACGTCAACACAGGATCGGCGCCGGTCACCGGGCACGTCGCGCTGACGATGCACGTGGCCAAGACCGGCATCATCACTCAGCATGCCGGTGTCATCTTTCTCAATCAAGCGCTCCTCTCGGTGCCCCCGACCGCGACGATGGCGAACCCTTCTACGTCGACGTCGACGTACACGCTGCCTCAGGACGCGTACGTGATGTTCTCGAGTAGCCACATGCACAAGAGGGCCACGAATTTCGTCTCGAAGGCCTCCAGCGGCGAGACTCTGTTCCAGACGACCCAGTGGGCCGAGCCTCCTCCCGCGACCTATACGCCGCCCGTTCACTTGACGTCCGGTACCAACATCACGTGGTCGTGCTCGTACTACAACGATACAGGGCAAACGCTGACGTTTGGCGAATCGGCCTCGACCAACGTCATGTGCATCTCGGTTTCGATCTTCTATCCGGTGCAAGACGTCAATAACCCGGTCCTCAGCACTCAATTTTGAAGTCGACAGCACATCAAGGAACCATCA
>JBAULD010000759.1:0-4009 GCA_049578005.1 Polyangiaceae bacterium | reverse complement strand
CTGACCGGGCCGCGCCGGCGCCGGTGCACGGAGCCAAGCAAATGCCGGCCAGTCCGGGATTCTGTTTCGAGGGCGTGGGCAGGACCAGATCGCCGCCGTCAGCCGCGGCGCCCTGGAAATCGACGGTTCCGGTGGGCTCGAGCGCGTCGCACACCCAGCCCATGGGACACGGAACGCCGCCTACGACACAAGCCGAGGAGCAGTAGAACGACGTGACTGTGGTTCCGGAGAAGGGACAATTGCACGCTCCGGTTTCGGAGTCGCTGGTCGCCAGCGGCGTCGCCCCGTCGCCCGAGTTCGTGCAAATGGCCCCCAGCGCCTTGGTGCGCGTCTTCTTTGTCTTGGTGCAATACCCGTCGTCGACCTGACACACCCAGCCCGCCCCGAGGTCGGAGCAGTCGGCGTCGACCTGACAGGTCCCCTGGCAGTATCCGTGTCCCACCAGGGCGTCGCCTGCCGGATCGAGCAAGAAGCCGATCGGAACGCACGTGTCTTTGCCCGGACACCCCACGGCCGGGGAGCCGTCCGAGGCGAACGTGCAATGCGGAAAGCAGAATCCATTGGTCGGACCCGACTGCTGCGGCGACGTGAGCGGCAAGCAGATGCCGGGGGAAGCGGGATCGGTCGGATTTGCGCTGTCGCAAAACTCGATGAAGTTTTCCGGCCCGGGGTTGCAATTGCCCACGCCCGCCGTGACCGGAAGCGGGACCATGCACAACGGGGTCGGCCAGAACTGAGGGCTCACGACTCCGTTCAGCGTGGACTGGTTTCCACTGTAGGAGGTCGTGCAAATGTTGATGGTCCCGCAATCGGCGTTCGTGGTGCATGCCTTGCCGCTCGTCCCGTCGAACGTGTGTGGGCCGGCGCTCTCCGCCGCCGAATCTTCCCCCGCGCCCGTCGCCGCCACGTCCGCGAGCGGCGCGTCGGCTCCGACCATCGCCTCGGCTCCGACCGGACTGCCGCCGCTCGCGTCGGCGCTCGGGCCCGACCCGGGTGAACTCTTCGTCGCGTCCGAGGCGTCGGCATCGGATTGCCGGGTGCTCGCTTCCGGCGTCCCGCCCCCTTTGCCGGGCGTCGCCCCTTCATCCGTTTCGGAGGCGTCCTCGCCGCCGCTGGGAGCAGGGGCTTCCGGCGACGAGCTGCACGCGAGGGTCCATACGAGCCCCACCGCGATGAAATTTTTCATGACTTTCTCCCGGCGACGCCCCGGACTTTACCCTCGCGCTCGCCGTCCGGCACGCCAGAACAGCCGATGGCCATCGGAGGCCGCTCGCGGACCACTCCAATCCCCCCGCGTTTCCTCGCGTTTCTCGGCGGCCCTGGCGATTCGTTCACCCCTTGGCGCGGGCGCTTACTTCTTCGCCTCGGCCGCAAGCTTGTCGCGGTACTTCTTGACCATCTCTTCTTGCTCTTGCTTCGGCACGGTGGCGTATCGCGCGAACTCCATCGTGAATTGCCCCTTGCCCTGCGTCGCCGAGCGAAGGTCCGTCGAGTACCCGAACATCGCGTTGAGCGGCACTTCGCACGTGACGCTCACGTTGTCTCCGGCGACTGTCTCGAGGATGACGCCGCGGCGCTGGTTGACCTGTCCGACGACGCCGCCCTGGAACTCGATGGGGGCGTCGATTTCGACCTTCATGATGGGCTCCAAGATGGTCGGAGCGGACTTGGCGTAAGCCTCGCGGAATCCCATCAAGGCGGCCGTCTTGAACGCCATTTCGGAAGAGTCGACCGCGTGTGACGCGCCGTCGTTGACGACGCAGCGGATGCCCACGATTGGAAAGCCGATCATGGTCCCTTTGCGGACGCCCTCTTTGAAGCCCTTGTCGCAAGCGGGAATGAACTCTCGAGGGATGGAGCCGCCCGTGACGTCGTCGACGAACTCGTACGTCTCGACGGCGTCGGCCGGCAGCGGCTCGATGTATCCCAGGATTTTGGCGTACTGGCCCGAGCCGCCCGTCTGCTTCTTGTGCGTGTAGTTGATGTCCGCCCGCCGCGTGATTGTCTCGCGGTACGCGACCTGCGGCTTGCCCGCGACGACCTCGCAGTTGTACTCCCGACGCATGCGCTCCATGTAGATTTCGAGGTGGAGCTCCCCCATTCCGCTGATGATCGTCTGCTGGGACTCTTCGTCCTGGTGCACGCGGAACGTGGGGTCCTCTTTCGTAAACCGGTTGAGCGCCTTGGAGAAGTTCGTCTCCGCGGCCCGGTCTTTCGGAGCGACCGCCAGCGAAATGACCGGGGCCGGAACGTGCATCGACGTCAGCGTCACGTTGACCTTGCCGTCGGTGAACGTTTCGCCGGAGCTCGCCTCGACTCCGTAGAAAGCGATGATGTCGCCCGCCTCGGCCGACTCGATTTCTTCGCGATCGTCGGAGTGCATCCGGAACATGCGCGGCACGCGCACCTTCCGCATCTCGTTGCTGGCGTTGTAGATCGTGTCGCCCGAGGTCACGCGTCCCTGGTAGACGCGGAAGTAGGTCAGCTGGCCGTACTTGTCCTGCGTGAGCTTGAACGCAAGGCCGACGAACGGCTTGTTCGGGTCCGAATCGATGACGACCTTCTGTTCTTGGTTGGTCTGGTCGTGCGCCTCGTTGACCACTTCGGTCGGGTTCGGCAGGTAGTAGGTGACGCCATCGAGGAGCAGCTGAACGCCCTTGTTCTTGATGGCCGAGCCGCACATGACCGGGGTCATCTTCAGCGCCAGCGTGGCGCGTCGGATCGCGGCGCGGAGCTCATCGGTCGACACCGGCTCTTCGTTGATGAACTTCTCCGCGAGGAGGTCGTCGACGTCGGCGACGCGGTGCACGATGTCGTGACGCGCCTCCTCGGCCCGCTTCGCGTACTCCGCGGGTATCGGCTCTTCGCGCACCTTCTCGCCGTCGTCGCCGTCGAAAAAGTAGGCCTTACCCACGATCGGGTCGATGATCCCCTTAAATGCGGACTCTTCGCCCATCGGGACCTGGAGCTTGACCGGGTGGTGGCCGAGCTTCTCTTTGAGCATGTCGGCGACGCGGTCGTAGTTGGCGCCCGGGTTGTCCATCTTGTTGACGAAGGCGATGCGCGGCACGCGGTACCGCTTCATCTGACGGTCGACGGTGATCGACTGGCTCTGGACTCCTTTGCCGGAGTCGAGGACGAGGATCGCGCCGTCGAGGACGCGCAGCGCGCGTTCCACTTCGATGGTGAAGTCGACGTGTCCCGGCGTGTCGATGATGTTGATGTTGTGAGGTTGGAGCTGGTTCTGCGAACCGTTCCAAATGCAGTACGTCGCGGCCGACTGGATCGTGATCCCCTTCTCGCGCTCGAGATCCATCGAGTCCATCTTGGCGCCGACGCCGTCTTTGCCGCGCACCTCGTGAATTTTGTGAATGCGCCCCGTGTAGAAGAGGATGCGCTCGGTGAGCGTCGTCTTGCCCGAATCGATGTGGGCGGAGATGCCGATGTTACGGATGCGTTCGATGGGGATGCGTGCGGCCACGGAAGTGTCTTTCTATTTGTCGGGTGACGAATCGATAGGGGGGTGCAGAGGGGCGCGGATGGCGGCCGACCTAACCTCAATCGCACGACACGTGCAAGACAAGTTGGTAGCGTCTCGGTGACCACCCTGGCAACGCCCGGCGCCCAAGCCCGTCCCGGAAAGGGAATCGAAAGGGCTAACATAGCGGAACCAATCGGAGCGCGCCTCCCATCCCCGCCGAAATTCCCCGCCGAAATTCCCAGCGCAAGGCTTCAGGTGGGCCCAGGCAGCGCTCCGGCTGCCCTTGGCGGCCCCCCGGGCCCGACGCGTCGCTCCGCCCAGCCCCAGCGCGGCCTTAGGGAGATACGCCGAGAATTGCTCGATTGGGGACCGCTCGGGCGACGATGCGCCGATGCGTAGCTTCTCGGCGACGATCGCCCTTGCCTCCACGGCCTTCGCTGCCCTCATTGCCTTCGTTGGCCTCACGGGCTGCTCGGCGTCGCTCCCTCGCGAACGAGCGGCGCACACGCTCGTACTGCGGGCCTGGGC
>JBAULD010000758.1:0-7585 GCA_049578005.1 Polyangiaceae bacterium | reverse complement strand
GCTCCATGTAGGTCCGCGCGAGCTCCCAATCGATCGCGGCGAGTGCTTCAGCCTGCGCCGGAGCGCTCCTCGCGATCACTTTCGCACGACGAAGCTCTGACAGGGCCGCGCCCGAGCGCCCCGCACGCCGGAGCGCACGACCATAGGCAAGCGCCGCCGCTGCACCGCCGGAGCTCGAATTGGCGGCAGCTCGCAACGAATCGAGCTGCGACTCCTGCGCCCGAGCCGGACCCGCGACGATCGACGACGCCAGGGCGAGGCTTCCCACCAGGGCGACCGCGAACGTGCTGCTTCTCATTGCGTAACCCTTGACGCACTTCGTAGCACAGGCGGCCTTAGATGCACTCGAGGTCTCATCGGTGTTGAACCCGGCCTCGGCTTGTGGTCCCCTCCCGGGCGCGCTGCGCGCCGAGGCGCGAAGACCAAGAAGAAGAGGTACCTGTGACCAATTTGACCGATTTCGTCGCCTTCCGCGACCCGAAGCTCGCGGCCCGTTATGCCACGGGGAAAATTCCGATGACCACGCTGTTCGAGTCGTACCTCGATGGCGACGTCGACATCGAGGACGTGGACTTGCTCCTCGACTCTCGTCGGGAACTCGTGAGCTACAGCCTGACGAAGCACAACTTCGAGTTCTTCTTCACGCGCTTCATTCCCGAAGTGGCCATCCATTCCAAGTCGCAAGACAAGCGGATTGTGCGCGAGCATTACGATCGCGGAAACGACTTCTTCGAGGCTTTCCTCGGCGAGCGCATGGTGTACACGAGTGCCTTTTTCGAGAACGACAAGGAGACCCTCGAACAGGCGCAGGACAACAAGATGGATCTCGTCTGCCGCAAACTGATGGTGCAGCCTGGCCACGAGATGCTCGACATCGGGTGCGGATGGGGAACGCTGGCGATGCATGCGGCGAAGAATTTCGGCGCGAACGCAACCGGCATTACCATCAGCAAGAATCAAACCGAATTTGGCAACGGCCGCATCAGCAAGGCGGGATTGAGCGACCACGCTCGCATCCAGTGCCTCGACTACCGCGAGATCCCCCACCACAAGTTCGATCGCATTTCGAGCCTCGAGATGGTGGAGCACGTGGGCGTGAAGAACCTCGGGAAGTACTGCAAGATCGTTTACGATCTGCTGAAGGACGACGGACTCTTTCTTGTGCAATTCTGCGGCCTTCGAAGGGGCGGCGGCGAAGGCGTCCCCGTGATCGGTCTCCGGCCCGAAGATCTCATCTGGGGTCTCTTCATGAGCAAGTACATCTTCCCCGGCGCCGACGCCTCGCTGCCGCTCAGCGACATGGTCAAGGCGCTCGAGAAGGCGGGATTCGAGATTCACTCGGCCGAGAACGTGAGCGTCCACTACTCGCTGACGATCAAGCGCTGGCACGACAACTGGATCCGCAATCGCGAAACCGTCGTCCGCGTCTATGGTGAACGCTGGTATCGCTTGTGGAACATCTTTCTGGCGTGGTCCTGGCGCATCGGCCTCCAGGGAACGTCGGCTTGCTTTCAGGTCGTCGCGCACAAGAACTCCAACGACTTCGACCGGCGCATTTTCATCGGTCGCCCCTCGCTCAGCGGCAATTCCGGGGGCAGGCCGCCGGAGAAAGATGAAGCACCTCGCGAGCGCTACGTGGCCTCGAACGGAACGGCGCACGCCGAGTAAAGATCGGTCCGCCGCCGAGGAAGCCCGATCATCGCGCGAGACGCGCGGCGACAGGCCTTTACACGGGCAACCCGGCCGCACATACTGCCGCGGCCTTGCGCGGCGAAACGCTGTGATGCGGCTCGCTGCGCAGGCCCATGCCGGAGTAGCTCAGACGGTTTAGAGCGGGCGTTTCATACGCGCTAGGTCAGGGGTTCGATTCCCTTCTCCGGCACCCACAGCATCGCTTCCCTCTCGCCCGCGATGGCCACCGCGCCGCGTGTGCGCCCTTCGTCGCGTCGAAGCCTTCATCGGTCCACGAAAGCCCCGACGGCTCGGATCGTAAAGCAACATTTCCGACGTCGCCGAGGCCGCAGCGCGGATCGCTCGCTACGCGATTGCGTCACCAAATACCGGCCTTGGGCGTAGGGACTTGGCGCGAAACGAGCAAGCGCTCGCGACGTTGACCGCCGATATTCACGCGCCCGACGTCATCGGCCCCGACCACCAACTCCCTGCCCACGTCCCTGGGCGCGCGGGTCCCGGGCGAAGAGCGCTCCTAGGGCTTCTGGGCCTCACGGTCCTTGCCACCGCAACAACGGCGCTCGTCTTGCACCACGGCGCCACGGGCCGCCATCCGGCGCCCCCTCCGCCGAAGGTTCCACTCGAGACCGCCGTCGCCACGCGGGGCGACATCGGCGTCTACTTCGAGTCGATCGGGACGGTCACCCCCGTCCACACGGCTTCAATCACGAGCCAGGTAAACGGGCTCGTCGTCGCGGTTCGCTACGCAGAGGGGCAGCGAGTCCGCCGCGGCGACGCATTGGTCGACATCGACCCGCGCCCGTACCGCGCCACCCTCCTTCAGGCGCAGGGGACTCTCGAGCGCGACGAAAGCTTGCTGGCTCAGGCGAGGATGGACCTCCAGCGATATCGCGAAGCCTGGGCACGAAACGCGATCGCCAAGCAAATGCTGGACGACCAGGAGAAGCTCGTTCTGCAGAACGAGGGCACGGTCAAGAACGACCAAGGAGCCGTGCAGTACGACCGGGTGCAACTCGACTTTTGCCACATCACAGCCCCCATCGCCGGACGGGTCGGACTTCGTCTGGTCGATCCCGGCAACGTCGTGCAGGCGGCGAGCGCGTTGGTCCTCGCCGTCGTGACCCAGCTCGAACCAATCACGGTCGTCTTCACCATTCCCGAGGACAAGCTCGGGCCTGTCCAAGCGCGTCTGCGACAAGGGGCCCGGCTCACTGTCGACGCCCTCGATCGCACCGGACAGAAGAGGATAGCGACCGGAATATTGCTGACCCTGGACAACCAAATCGACACCACGACCGGGACCGTAAAGGCGCGCGCCCTATTCGACAATCTCGATGACGAGCTCTTCCCGAATCAGTTCGTCAGCGACCGTCTGTTGGTCGACACGTTGCGCGGCGTGACGTTGATTCCCACTGCGGCGATCCAGCGCAATGGACCGGACTCGTTCGTTTACGTGGTTCAGGGCGATGTGGCGCAAATGCGCCGCATCCGGCCGGGTGTGACCGACAAGGGTTTGACGCAGGTCGAGGGGGTCGCACCCGGGGAAGTCATCGCCGACAGCAGCTTCGACCGGCTTCACGATGGCGTCCAGGTGACCGCAGCGGCGGCCCCTCCGCCGGCGCCGAGCGGGAGGCCCCCACCGTGAGCCCGTCGCGTCCGTTCATCGAACGGCCCGTGGCCACCTCGCTACTCATGGCCGCGATCCTTCTCGTCGGCATAGTTGCGTACACCCAGCTGCCGGTCTCCGCGCTGCCGGAGGTCGACTATCCCACAATCCAGGTTCTCACGTTCTATCCAGGCGCCAGCGCCCGCGTGATGGCGACGACAGTGACGGCGCCGCTCGAACGGCAGTTTGGCCAGCTTCAGGGGCTCGGCCAAATGACGTCGACGAGCTCCGGGGGAAGTTCCGTCATCGTGCTCCAGTTCGACCTCTCGCTCCCGCTCGACGTCGCGGAAGAAGAAGTGCAGTCGGGGATCAACGCCGCCCAGAGCCTCTTGCCCTCCATTTTGCCACTCCCGCCCGTATACAGCAAAACGAACCCCGCCGACGCTCCCGTGCTCACGCTCGGAATCACCTCCGACTCCCTGCCGCTCGGTCAGGTGGAAGACCTCGTCGACACGCGGCTCGCGCCGAAGATCTCCCAGCTGAGCGGCGTCGGCCGCGTCACGATCAGCGGCGGCCAGAAGCCGGCCGTGCGCATCCAGGCGAACCCGATGGCGCTCTCCTCGTACGGCATCGACCTCGAGGCTCTGCGCACGGCGCTGACCCAAGCGAGCGTGAACGCCGCAAAGGGGAGCTTCGACGGCCCCCGCCAGAGCTTTCAAATAGACGCCAACGACCAGCTCGTGACGAGCGACGATTACCGCCGTGTGGTCGTGGCGTTTCGCAACGGGGCGCCGGTGATGCTGCCGGACGTCGCGCTCATCAAGAACGGCGTGGAGAACGACAAGCAGGCGGCGTGGATGAACGAGACGCCGGCCGTCGTTCTCAACGTCCAGAGGCAACCCGGCGCAAACACCATCAGCGTCGTTCAAAGAGTCAAACAGCTGCTGCCCCAGCTCGAGGCCACGCTCCCGGCCGGTCTCAAGGTGACGACGCTGACCGATCTGACCACCTCGATTCGCGCCTCGGTCTCCGACGTCGAGTTCGAACTCTTGCTCACGGTAGGACTCGTCGTCCTCGTCATCTTTCTATTTCTGAGGAGCCTCCGTGCCACCCTGATCCCCAGTGTCGCCGTCCCGCTCTCGTTGATTGGCACGTTCGCGGCCATGTACGCCCTCGGATACAGCCTCGACAACCTCTCGATGATGGCTCTCACCATCTCCACCGGCTTCGTCGTCGACGACGCGATCGTGATGGTCGAAAACATCGCCCGGTACATCGAAGCAGGCGAGCCCCCGATGCAGGCGGCGCTCAAGGGCGCGACTCAAATTGGCTTCACCATCCTGTCGCTGACCGTTTCGCTGATCGCAGTTCTCATCCCTCTCCTTTTCATGGGGGACATCGTCGGACGACTCTTTCGCGAGTTCGCGGTGACTCTGGCCGTCACCATCGTCATTTCTGCGGTGGTCTCCCTCACGCTGACGCCGATGATGTGCGCGCGCATCCTTCGGCCGCAGCCCCCCGAGGGGCAGAGCCGGTTCTACCGGGCTTCCGAGCGCGTGTTCGAGCGAACTGTCGCCTTTTACGGGCGAACGTTGCGCGTCGTTTTGCGACACGAAACGGCCACCCTCCTGGTCGCACTAGGCACGCTATTGCTCACGGGAATTCTGTACGTCGTCATTCCCAAGGGCCTCTTTCCCGTTCAGGACACGGGCGTCATCCAGGGAATCTCTCAGGCCCCGCCGACGATCAGCCCGAAAGCGATGGCCGAAAAGCAGCAGGAGCTCGCGAAGGCCGTCCTCGAGGACCCGGCCGTCGAGAGCCTCTCGTCGTTCATCGGAGCCGACGGAACCAACCCGACGAACAACAGCGGCCGGATGTCGATCAACCTCAAGCCGATCGGCAAACGCTCGCTCAGCGCGTCCGATCTGATCCGCCGCCTCAAACCGCGGTTGGACCGCATCCAGGGCATTCAACTCTTCTTGCAGCCGGTCCAAGACATTACGGTCGACGACCGAGTCAGCCGCACGCAGTACCAGTACACACTCGAGGACGCGGACGCCGCCGAACTTCGGACGTGGACGGACCGGTTCGTCGAACGGCTGAAGCAGCTCGGCGAGCTCGAGGACATCGCCACGGATCGGCAAGACGGCGGCCTCGCGGTCAAACTGCAAATCGATCGCGTTACGGCGTCCCGGCTCGGAATCGCGCCATCGACGATTGACAACACGCTCTATGACGCGTTCGGTCAGCGGCAGATCAATACGATGTATACGCAGGTCAATCAGTATCGCGTGATCCTGGAGAGTCAGCCGCAGTTTCAGTCGGACCCCAGCACACTCGACAAGCTCTACATCCAAGCGAACGCGTCTTCCGGCGCGAGCGGTACGAGTGCGGCCGCGTCGTTCGCGGCGTCTGGATCCGCCGCCGCCGGCTCCAATACACTGACGACGTCGGTGCTCTACACGCCGGCCGCCGATACGCTCGCCGCGGTACCGAACGCGCTCGCGCCGTCGTCCTCGGCGCCGTCCGGTAGAGTGCCTCCGCCCATTCCCACGACCAGCTCGACCGCGAGCAGCGCGGTGCCCCTCAGCGTCCTCGCGAGTTTCGAACGTACGACCGAGCCCCTCGTCGTCAGCCACCAGGGGCAATTCCCGGCCGTTACGATGTCGTTCAACCTCGCGCCGAACGCGTCATTGGGCGGCGCGATCTCGGCTATCGACGGCGTGCGACGAGACTTGCACCTTCCGCCGAGCCTGGCGGCCGACTTCCAAGGCACCGCTGGGGCGTTCACTCGCTCCCTCGCGAACGAGCCGGTGCTCATCCTCGCCGCCCTGGCGACCGTCTACATCGTCCTCGGGGTCCTTTACGAGAGCTTCGTCCATCCCGTCACCATCCTGTCGACGCTTCCCTCCGCGGGTGTGGGCGCCTTCCTTGCGCTGATCGTCTTCCGACAAGACCTGAGCGTCGTTGCCATCATCGGGCTCGTCCTCCTCATCGGCATCGTGAAGAAGAACGGGATTATGATGGTGGACTTCGCCCTCGAGGCCGAACGCAAGCGCGGAAAGACCGCGCCCGAGGCGATCTACGAAGCCTGCCTGTTGCGGTTCAGGCCCATATTGATGACGACGATGGCCGCGCTCCTCGCCGGCATCCCGCTGGCCCTCGGAACTGGCTTTGGCTCAGAGCTGCGGCGGCCGCTCGGCATCGCGATGATCGGCGGACTTCTGCTCAGCCAGGTGCTCACCCTCTACACGACCCCCGTCATCTACATCTTCTTCGACGGTGTCGCCCGCCGATTTCGACCCGCGGCCCGGAGACGGGAGACGCAGCCAGAGCCGGCGAAGTGAACATCTCGGCGCCCTTCATCCGCCGGCCGATTGCCACGGTCCTGCTTACGATCGCGGTGGCGCTCGCAGGGGCGATCGCATTCGTGCAGTTGCCCGTGGCTCCCCTGCCCGCGGTCGACTTTCCGACGATTTCCGTCGCCGCAGCCCTCCCTGGGGCCAGCCCGTCCATCATGGCGTCGTCCGTCGCCACCCCGCTGGAGAGACAGCTCGGCCAGATCGCCGGCGTTGCCGAGATGACTTCGACCAGCACGCTCGGCATCACGGCAATCACGATCCAGTTCGACCTCGGGCGCGACATCAATGGTGCGGCGCGAGACGTCTCGGCGGCCATCAACGCCGCCCGCAGTTACTTGCCCGCCAATCTGCCGAGCAATCCGACGTATCGCAAGGTCAACCCCTCGGACGCCCCCATCCTCATCCTCGGATTGACATCGAAGAAGTTCGGTCCGGACGAGCTCTACGACGAAGCATCGACGGTCGTAATGCAAAAGCTGTCCCAGATTCAGGGCGTCGGGCAGGTCATCGTCGGCGGCGGGGCCTTGCCCTCGGTTCGCGTCGACGCCGACCCCGAGCGACTCGCCAGCTACGGCCTGACGATGGCCAATCTGCAGTCCGCGCTTAGTCTGCAGAACGCAGACCTACCCAAAGGTCAGCTCGCGGATGATCGGGAGACCGCCGACATCGAGGCAAACGACCAGATTTCGCACGCCGACGAGTACAAACCATTGATCGTCGGCTACAAGAGCGGGGCGGCCATTCGACTGTCCGACGTCGCCGAAGTCACGGATTCGGTTCAGAACGTGCGCGTCGCGGGGTATTTGAACGGGGCGCGTGCGATCCCAATCATCGTCTTTCGGCAGCCCGGCGCGAACATCATCGACACGGTCGACCGCATTCGCGAAGCCCTTCCCTTCATTCGAGCCTCCATACCGAACGGGAT
>JBAULD010000757.1:0-10405 GCA_049578005.1 Polyangiaceae bacterium | reverse complement strand
TCCGAGCCCCGCCGCCTTCGCGGACGGCGGCGCTCCGGCCGGGTACGAGCATGCGACCGTGTGGGATTTCGTCCCGGCCGGCGACGGCGCCGCCGTGCTCTTGCTCGACGCGAGCCGGACGACTGTCCTTCCCATTTACGTCGGCGGCACCGAGGCGCTCACGATTCGTCTCAATCTGGACGGCAAGCACTACGAGCGACCCCTCACGCACGACCTCTTGGCGCTGATGATGAAGGAGCTCGGGGGGCGGCCGATCAAGGCGCAGATCGACGACGTCCGCGACGACACGTATTACGGGAGCGTATTCGTGCGACAGGGCGATCGTGTGGTGCAGCTCGACGCCCGCCCGTCCGACGCCATCGCCATCGCGCTCGGCAGCGGGGCCCCGCTCTACGTGTCGCGTTCGGTCCTCTTGGCCTCCGGTGTCCCACTCGAAGACGTGGAGCGAGAGGAGAAGGGCCACGGCGCGGAGAACCGAAAGACGCCGATCTCTCTTTGATCGCGAAAAGCTCGCGAGAAATCCAAGGGTTCCTCAAGGCATTGGCTCTTCGGGCGCCGCGGCGCGATGATGAGAAGAGCCATGGAGGCGACCGAGTCCGTCCTGCGTGCTGGGTATCGACTCGATCGCTACGAGCTGCTCTGCCCCATCGCGTCGGGGGGAATGGCCACGGTGTGGCTCGCCAGGCTTCGCGGCAAGCGCGGCTTCGAGAAGTTATTCGCGATCAAAACGATTCGCACCGAGCTCGTCGACGACCCGCGATTTCAGGAGATGTTTCTCGACGAGGCGCGCATCGCCTCGGGCATCCAGCATCCGAACGTCGCGCAGATCCTCGATCTCGGCGAGCAGGAGGACGTCCTCTTCATCGTGATGGAGTGGGTCGACGGCGATTCTCTCGCGAAGATCCGCAGGCTCCTCGCCAAGCGCGACGCAAAGCTCCCGCTGGGCGTCGTGCTCCGCGTGATGGCCGACGCCTGCGGCGGTCTGCACGCCGCGCACGAACTCCGCGACGAACGCGGCGCGCGCCTCGAGATCGTGCACCGCGACGTGTCGCCGCACAACATCCTGGTCGCGAGCTCGGGCGCGGTGAAGGTCATCGATTTCGGAATCGCCAAGGCGCAAAACCGGCTGCAAGGCGAGACACGCACCGGAATCGTCAAAGGGAAAGTTCAATACATGGCCCCCGAGCAAGTGAAGAAAGGGGCGCTGGTCGATCGGCGGGCCGACGTGTGGTCGCTCGGGATATGTCTGCACGAACTCGTCGCGGGCAACCTGCCCTACGGTGGCGAAGACGAGGTGGGCGTCATCCGAATGCTCATGTCCGACGAAGCGCCGACGATCTCGCCCGACATTCCGGAGCCGATCGCGCGGGTGCTCGAACGCTCGATGGTCGTCGACCCCGACGATCGCTTTCCGACGGCCGCCGGCATGCAGCGCGCGGTCGAGACCGCAATGAAGGAGCTCGGCGTGAGCGCGTCGGGCGAGGACATCGCCGCGTTTCTCCGGTCCGAGCTGCCGGAGCCCGCCCGCCGGCGCCGCGACGCCGTGGGCAAAGCGATCGACGAGGCCCGCGAGCGCGGGACGCCGATCACCGAGTCGCGCGACGAGGTCGCGTTCGCGCCGACCGTGGTCGGCGATCGGGGCGAACGGGGGCAGAGCCAAGAAGACGAGGGGGCCATCGCGCTGACCAAGGTCAAGGCCGGCCACGCGGCAACGCGGTCGCCGGAGGAATCGCACGTCGCCGCGCTGGACCAGGAGCCCATTCGGATCCCGAAGCGGAGCCACCCGTGGCTGTGGTCCACCTTGGCCGTCGCCGTCGCCGCCGCGGGAGTCGCGCTCCGGTGGCCGGCAGCGGCGAGCGTCGTGCTCACCACGATGGGCTTGAAGGCGTCTTCTCAGGCGCCGCTGCCGGCGGAATCCGTCGGTTCTGTGGCGCCTGCCATTCCTGCAGAGCCTGAAGTGCGCAGCGAGTCTCCGGTTCCGTCGGCGACCCAGGCGCGCCTCGCCCCGACGGCGGGGCACCCGGCGGTGGAAGTGGCTTCGCCGAGGCTACCTCCGGTGCGTACGGCGCTTTCGGCAAGCGCGATCGCGAGCTCCGCGGCGCTCGAAGGGCCGGACGCGTCGGCGCCCCCGGGGAGCTCGGCGGCGCCGGCTACAGCCCCGCCGGCTGCAAGCGAGGACGACCCGAACAATCCGTACAACGATTGATCGCGGCGTCCGCATTTCCCGAAACGACGTCGTGGAACGCACGGTTGGGGGGCTCACTCGGTGAAGCCCAATTCCCGACGAGCGACGCTGCACTCCCGACGAGCGACGCTCCATTCCCGACGAGCGACGCTCCATTCCCGACGAGTGTCATACGGCAAGTAGCTCCAGTCGTCGGACCTTGAAACTCACTCCCCGACGAGCGAAGCTCACTTTCACGGTACTGGCCTATACGCACCTCCCGAACGGGGGTCGCCATGCTCGGGCCCTCGGCGCCCCTGGAACGCCCCAAGAGCAAACCAGCGGTTGCCTCGGACGCGCCCCGGACATAATCCAATCTGTCACGTCACTCGGAGGGTTCGATGGGCGCATCAGCTCCAGCGTCGAACGCAGTTACCGTCTCGGCCTTGACCGCCGGCGGCGGGGCTGTGGCCGAGCTCATTCGCACCAAGAGCGACTGGCACCGCTCGAAGCTCGGCCACCCCTCCACCTGGCCGCAGAGTCTGCGCACTGCGCTGGGCATCGTCCTTTCATCGCGATTTCCGGGGATCCTCTTCTGGGGAGAGAGCTTGTGCGTGCTCTACAACGACGCGTACGCCCCCCTATTCGGCGCGAAGCACCCCGAAGTCCTCGGCAAGACGGGCTTCGAAGCGTGGGGTGAGGTCTGGGACGTCATGTACCCGATGTTTCAGAGGGTGCGACGGGGCGAGGCCACGTTGTCCGAAGACGAGTTCCTCGCGCTGCACCGCCGAGGATTCACCGAAGAGACCTACGTCACGTGGTCGTACAACCCGATTCTCGACGAGACCGGACACGTCGGAGGGGTCTTCGCGGCCGTCCGGGAAACGACCAATCGAGTCTTGGCGGCGAGACGGCTCGGGACGTTGCGTGCCCTCGGCGAACAGGTCGCGAAGGCCAAGAGCATCCGCGCCGCATGCGCGGCCTCCATCGAGACGCTGGCGAAAAATCGGCACGACGTTCCCTTCGCGGCCCTCTATCTCGTCGAGGGCGATCGGGCGCTGCGCTTCGGGGACACGATCGGCCTCGACGATCATCAGGCCCCGCCGGCCCTGTCGCTCACCGACGGGGTCTGGTCCATCGGCGAGGTCGCTCGGTCCGGGTTGCCCGTGCGCGCCTCACGAGGCGATGTTCCGCTTCCCGGTGGACCATGGCCCGAGCCGGGACAAGACGCCTTCGTGCTTCCCCTCGCAAAGCCCGGGCACGGCTCGCCGTACGGCGTCCTCGTCGGCGGGATAAGCCCGCGCCTCGGCTTCGACGAAGATTACGCGAGCTTCTACCGCCTGGTCTCGCAGCACGTCGCCAGCTCCATCGCGAACGCCGGGGCCGAACGGGAGCGCGCCGCCCAATGGGCCTTGATCGAATCGAGTCTCCGCGAGAGCGAACAGCGTTACGCCGCGCTCTTCGAAGAGTCCCCCTTCCCTCTCGCGCTCACCGTCCTGCCGCGCAACACGCTCGTGGCCGTCAACCGCGCGTTCGAGGAGCTCTTCGAACTCTCGCGCGACGACGCCCTCGGCAAAACGAGCGTGGAGCTCGGCATCTCCGATCGCGAGACGCGCGACCGGGCCGCGAGCCTTCTCGCGACGCAGGGGTACGTGAGGAACCTGGAGAGCATGAGGCGCACCAAGACCGGCCGAAAGCTGGTCATCTCGATGAATCTGACGCGTGTGCTCCTCCGCGGGCAAGACCACGTCCTCACGACGGTCGACGACGTCTCGATCCGCAGGGAGCAGCGAGACTCGCTCGATCTCCTCGTGGAGACGAGCGGCGTCCTCGCGTCCGCTCCGGCCGACGACGAGACGCTCGCGCGCGTCGCGAAGCTCGCCATCCCGCGCTTCGCAGACTCGGCGAGCGTGCATCTTCGTCGAGACGACGGGACCGTCGAGCAGGTCGTGGCCGCCGGCACGTCGGCCGATTTGCTTCGCGCGATTCACCGCACCGGGGCGGTCGACGCCGACGGGCAGTACGCCCCCTGGAAGATCATTCGAACGGGTGAGACCGATTTCATCGAAGACGCCACGCCGGCCCAGATCGTGGCCTCCCTCGAGATCGACGAGGCGCAGCGAGGGCTCTTCGCCCGCGCCCCGATCACTTCGTATATCGGGGTGCCTCTGAAGGCGCGCGGACAGACGGTGGGCGCCATTGTCTTCGCGCGCACCGGCACCGATCGACCGTATTCGAGAAAGGACCTCTCGCTCGCCGAAGAGCTCGGAAAGCGGGCCTCCTTCGCGCTCGAGAACGCGCGCCTCTACGAGTCGCTCAAGACAGCCGCCGACAACGAGAGCCGAGCGCGCGCGAAGGCCGAAGAAGCGACGCGGTTGAAGGACGAGTTTCTGGCTACGCTCAGCCACGAACTCCGGACGCCGCTCAACGCGATCCTCGGATGGGGTCGCATGCTCCAGTCCGGCGGGGTTTCGACGGAGAAGCAGTCGCGCGCGCTCGACGCGATCGTGCGCAACGCGGTCGCGCAGAATCAGCTCATCGACGACCTCCTCGATCTGAGCCGGATCGTCTCGGGAAAGCTCCGCTTGAACGTCGACATGGTCGACGCCGCGAGCGTCGTGGAGGGGTCGATCGACGTCGTCCAGCTCGCCGCGGACGCGAAGGGCGTCCGGATCCAGCGGCTGATCGACACGGACGCCGGCTCGGTCCCCGGCGACGCGAGCCGCCTGCAGCAAGTCGTCTGGAACCTCTTGTCCAACGCGGTCAAATTCACCCCGCGCGACGGGCGTGTCCACGTCACGCTCCGGCGTGGTCACGTGCACGTGGAGCTCATCGTGGCCGACACGGGCGCAGGGATCGCGCCCGCCTTTCTGCCGTACGTGTTCGATCGCTTTCGACAGCAAGACGGCGCCGTCAATCGCAAGACCGGGGGCTTGGGGCTGGGCCTGGCGATCGCGAAGAGCATCGTCGAGCTCCACGGCGGAACCGTCGAGGCCCACAGCGACGGAGAGGGCCGGGGTTCCACGTTCATCGTGAGGCTACCTCTCGCGCCGGCGCGCTCGACCCTGGCGTCGCTCCCCGGCCGCCGGCGAACGCTCAGTCCGGCGCCTCACGGTGGACTTCACATTCGGCGCCCCTCGGAAATCGCTGGCCTCGAAATCCTCGTCGTGGACGACGAAGAAGACGCGCGCGATCTCGTGCGTGCGGTCTTGGAACACTGCGAAGCGCGTGTGACCACAGTGGCGAGCGCCGCGGAAGCGCTCGAGAATATCGACGCATCCCGTCCCGACGTCGTCGTCAGCGACATCGGGATGCCGGACGAGGACGGCTACGTCTTCATCCGCAAGCTGCGGGCGCGCCCCCGCGACGCCGGCGGTCGAATCCCCGCCGTGGCCCTCACCGCGTACGCCCGAGCCGAGGACCGCAGGCGGGCGCTCCTCGAAGGCTTCCAGAGCCACGCCGCAAAGCCGATCGATCCCCAGGAGCTCGTCATCGTCATCGCCAACCTGGTGGGCCGGTATTCCTGATTGGGTCGTGGACGTAAGGCGTGCCTGGAAGCCTGGCTTCTAAACTAATGCACTGTGTACCAGCGACCCTCGTGCTCCACGACCGGGACGCTCGGGCCCGGTCGTGCGGGAATCTCGTCCTCGCCGGGACCCGCGGGGGTTTTCTCGGCGCGCGCCCGGTCGGCCGCCGCCAGAGCCGCCTCCATCTCCGCCTCCTCGACGGCCCATCGCGCGAGCTTCTCTTTGGCCCGCCGCCGGCGCTTGATCCAAGCTGCGGCAGCCAGTCCGACGATGAGCACCCAGAGAAGCCCTCCGCCGGTCAGGGCAGGGATGATGCCGAACCGGCGACCGAGCTCCGTGCGCCATTCGTACTCGAGCTTCCGGATGTCGGTTCCGTAGGCGTCCTCGAGCGCTCGGTCGAACGCGGCACCGGCGCGAACGCGCTCGACCAGCGATCCGAAACGCGCTCGGTCGGCGGCGCCCAAGAGAAAGCTGACGAAGTCGGCCGACTCCGCGTAGGCGACGTTCACGTCGTAGCGATCCGACGGAAAGCCGCGATCGAGCTCCGCGAATGGAAGGAGATGATTGCCGAGCGATGCATCCGCGAGCGCCACGCGGCGCGCCCAAGGCAATTCGCCCGACTCGTGGATGGCCAGTCCTTCGTCGAACCAACGGGGAACGTGGTGGCCGGCGACCGCGTCGTAGAGCGCCACGTGGGCGAGCTCGTGACGAAGCAGCTCCGTCAGGTCGGGCGCCTCCCACGTACCGGGGGCCTGCAACGCGAGGATGGCCAAGTGGACGGACGGATAGGCGACCCCCGCCGCGTATGCGGGCGGTGGGGCGTCCGCCGGCGCGAGCTCCGTCATTTGGTCGGGTGTTCGGGCGACGCGGACGAGCACCCTTTCGAGGATCGCTTGCCCGAACTCCCCCGAGAGGCCGTTCCGAAACTCTTGAGCCTCGCGCACGAGCCCTTCGGCTCGGTCGCCCACGCTCGCCGGCAACTCCAACGTGAGCCAGCCCCTCTCGATGCGCTGAAAGTCGGCCGGACGCGCCGGAATGCCAGCGGCCGAGGGCTGCACGAGGATCGCGACGTCCCGGGGGGGCATCGACGGAGAGTCCGGTTCTGCCCTCGCCGTAGTCGGGGTTGCCAGCAAGGTGACGAGCGCGACCCAAACGGCGACGGCTCGTCCGAAGCGTCGTCGGAGAGCGGTCCACGATTGGCCAACGCTTGCAAGCAGCCGGACCATTTAGTGCGGCACCTCCAGTTGAAGATGGATCACCGATGGGCCCGTGTCTCGTGTAGCCAAGTAAACGGCGCCGGCCCCGAACGCGGCCGCTCCAATCGCTCCCCAAAACCAGCCGGATTCCCAGAATGCCTTCCGCGGAGCTGGGGTTATCTCGACCTTCGTCTCCTCGTGCGTCGCGAGGGCGGGCGCACGCACGAGGTTCGACGAGGCGCCGGCCCCCTCCGCGGCCGCCGAGCCGACCGAGCCGAATGCCCGGACGAGCGATCGTGTTGCCGCGGCCCAGGATACGCGCGAGCCCTCGTCGGGCGTGTACGTGGCTGCATCGAACGACGCCGTGTCGGCCAGAAACACACGCGCGCTGGGGGCCGGCGCGCCCGCGCGGACTACGACGATGGCCCGCACCGAGAGACGACGCGCGATGGCGCTGAGGAGCGCGCGAGACGGCGCGTCATCGCCGTGAACGGCCGCGACCGTGTCGGCCAGATCGCGCAGCTCGGCCGGTGCATTCCCCGCGGCCGCTTCCCCACACAGGACGTGAGCGTGCGCCTCGTCGAGTCGGTCGGGACGGAGAGACGGCGCGGCATAGACCGAGCTCGCGAGCGGCCAGGCGGCGTCCGTTGCTCCTGGCAACGCAAGGACCGCAAGGCCTTCCGTCGCGGAGGGCGGCGGGTTCGGGGCCGCTGCCGAGCTAGGCGTAGGTGAAGACTCGGCCCGCGCGAAGGACGTTTGCGCCGAGGCCGCGAACGCCAGACCGGCTACCAGGAACACTCGGCAGAAACTCGTTTCGACGAACACCCGCGGGCTCCAGCGAGCCACGGGCTTAGCACGACCGCAAGCGCCAGGCTCCGCCGGCCCTTCCTCTATTGTTATTGTCCCGACAACAAATTCGCGACAGGCACGAATGTTGTGGCGTGCTCGGCGACCGCTTGGCGCACCGGAGGGTCGAGGAGCGTCGTTACCCCCAGAGCAGCGAGGAAGACGGCGAAGGGAGGGCCCAGGAGGGCGAGGGGCCGCACGGCTGCACGCCAATCGCGCGAGACGAAGACGGCAGCGAGCAAGAAGGCGAACACATCGACCACCGTCGCCGCCGCTCCGGCCGACGACGGAACGGACGAGACGGCACTCACGAAGCGCTGGAGCACGAAGGCGACCGATGCGAAGAGCACACCCCCGAGCGAGAAGACCACGAATCGCTGCACACCCACCGACACCCCTCGCAAAATCGCGACGATGCGCGCGCACACCAACCCCCAGACCACGGCGAACGCGAGCGAGCCGCAACCGTATGTGACCCCCGCGAGCGCCCGATGATGAGTCGTGGCACGAAGGAAGGCGCCGAACAGCGCAAGGGTGACGAAGAGCAGAGCGACCCACAGGCCGACCCCGAACCAGCGCAACTGCGCCTGGGCCGGCGGGCCGGCCAGGGCGCGCATCCCGCGGCCCGCGCCGCGCAAGACCACGATCGAAAGTCCCATCGGCGCGAGCGCGGTGGCGCCAAGTGCGGCCCAGGCACGCACGACTGGAGCTCCACCCGCGAGCGCGGCCGATACGCGCAACATCGCTGGTACCGAGCAGAGGAGCGCCCCCACCGCGGCGAGCCCGACCCATGCGCCGAACTGCACGAGAGGCGAGCCGTTCTCCTCCACGCGGGCGGACGGCGGCGGAACCGACTCGGATATCACCCCCGACAGCATATAACGTGTGGCCTTCGGTCCGCCGCTCCGGCGTGGACGCTTGACCCTCTCCACCCCCGCCTGCACTTTGCAGCCTTGTCGTGCTACGGGCGAGAGTGAAATGACGACCGCCGCAACCGGCGCAAAAGACAACGACGGGGGAAAGGTCGGCGGCGCCCGCGCCGACTTCGTGGCTTCACTGGGGCGGAAGGTCCACGACGCCCGAGAGCTCCTCGGGCTGCTCGAGCAGGAGCCCACCTCGAAAGCGCTACGCGACGAGCTCCGGCGACGCCTCCACGCCCTCGGCGCGGGGGCGCGGCTGCTGCGATTCGAGGCGATGACTCAAGCGCTCCAAGAGCTCCTTGCCGTTCTCGACCGCGGCGCTCAAACGGGGGCCATCCGCGAGCTCGACGTCGGCTTCGTGGCGCGCGTCCTCGACGATCTGCCCGCCCTCGCCTGGGGGGAAGTGCCGTCGAGGGAGACGGCCGCGCGAGCGGCGGGCGAGCCCGCAGTCGAAGGGCCCGGGCCGATCCCCATCGCCGCGCTGGTAGTCGGAAGCGAGTCGCTCGTGCATGCGCTCGGCGAAAACGGTCCCATTCCGACGCGGGCGTTCGAGTGCGAACGCATCGAAGACGTGGACAAGGCGCTCGAATTGGCCCGCGCGCACGCACCGGATCTCGCTGTGGTCGACGTCGACTTGCCGCGGGCCGCGCAGCTCGTCGAGGCACTGCTCGACGATCCGCTCACCGACCCCGTTCCCGTAGTCGTTCTCGGGACATTTCGCTCCCCGGAAGAGGTTGCGCGCTTCGTGGCACTCGGCGTCACGCGGACCCTGACGAAGCCAGTCTCCCCGGAGCTCTTGCGCGCGACGTGCGACGAGATCGTGGACACGCACGACGAGCGGACGATGCGCGTCACGCTCGGCGAGCCCACGCTCGAGCAGCTCGGCGACCGGCTGGCCGAAGAGCTGCGACGCGCACTGGTCGACAGCGTGGACAGCGCATCGCGCTCCCAGCGCATCCCGCTCGGCGAAGGCTCCGACGTGCTCGCCGCCCTCTGGGGAACGATCGCGCGCGTCCAGGAAATCGTGGTCCGAAAGACAGGCGGCGCAATACGATTTGGCGGCGATGCGCCGGAGGGAGCGTTCGCGCTCGCTCCGTGGCTTCATCAGGATCTCCCCGCGACGGACCGAATCGCGGGGCGTACCCGCGGCGCGGCTGCGGACGTCCGGCTCAACGGCCGGCGTGTGCTCGTCGCCGACGACGATCCCGGAGTGACATGGTTCATCTCCGACCTGTTGCGAACCGCCGGATGCGTCGTGCACGAAGCGCTCGACGGCACGATGGCGCTCGATCTCGCGTTCCGCGTCCAACCCGAGCTCGTGGTCAGCGACATCCTCATGCCCGGTATGGACGGCTTTGCGCTCTGCCGTGCCCTGCGCCGGGACGTCGCGCTGCGTGATACGCCGGTCATCCTTCTTTCGTGGAAGGAGGACTTGCTGCAGCGCGTGCGCGAGCTCGGCGCCAGCGCGGCCGCGTACTTGCGAAAGGAGAGCGGCTCGCGCGCGATCTTGGCGCGGGTGCGCGAAGTGCTGCGTCCACGGGCGCGCATCGAGCTCCGTCTGCGCGGAGAGGGGGAGGTCCGCGGCCGGTTGGACGGTCTGACGCCCCGACTGCTCCTCGAGCTCGTTTGCCTGATTCGAAAGGACGCGCGGGTCTCCGTGCGCGACGCGACGCACCTCTATGAAGTGGAGATCCGCGCAGGGTCGCCACGCCGGGCGACACGGACCGCGAGCGACGGCAGTTATCGGAGCGG
>JBAULD010000756.1:0-2356 GCA_049578005.1 Polyangiaceae bacterium | reverse complement strand
GTCGATGGGCCGTCGGGAGGGACAGCAGACGCCAATGTGGCAACGTTCTGGTCACCAGCCCTCCGAGCCGGAGCCACGTTTTAGGCAGCGGAGAGGGGTAGGACGTACAAGCGGCGCTAGCCGGCACGGGTCGAGACTGGACCGAGCGCCCATATCGGTGACCCCCGTGCCCCGTGGAGCGCCCACCCGAGGGCAACATCGTCGCGCTCCGCTCGGAGGGATCGATCATGACTACCGACGCGTCGCGTGAAAGGCAGTGTTTCAGCGCGATCGGGGGAGGTAGCCCGCACGCGAGACTTTCGAGCGCCAGACGCACCATTGTAGGGTCGGTGAACTCACCGCTTTGTGGACGCTTCAGTTGCCCAGCGAGGCGAGGTGCACGCTCTTAGGAAACCGTGATTGGAGGTTCGTCCTCTCGCGATCGGCGCCTGCCGCGTCTCCCCCCATTCGCAGCGCGCGCACCCGAAGCGCCATCGCCTCCTTCTCGAAAATCCCATGGGGGTAGCGCGTCTCGTACGCATCGAGCGCGACGAGAGCAGCGCGCGCGTCGCCCGACGCGACGAGGGCGCGTGCATAACGGATCGATTCGAGCTGGACTCCGATGGCCGGAGCCACCGTAGCGGCATGCGCCTCCGGCGCAGGCGATGCGTCGTCGCTCCCACGTACATGCGCTGTCGCGGTGCCGCCTGGGAGGACGTTCCCTTCCCTCGCGCCGCCGGCGAGGACGCTCGCTTCCTTCGGACCGAATCGCCGCGCAACCGCCGCGGCCGGCGCCGCGACGGGAAGACTGTCCGCACTTGCGGTACCGGGCCTCCTCATTGCGACGAGCAAGGCCGCGGCCGTGAAGAGCAGACCGATGCCTCGTGGGCCCTGTGTTCGCCGTCCGCCTCCTGCAGCGACGTCGCATCCCGAGCTACCGCCCGAGCCACGCGAGGAGGTGGACACGTCCTCGCCGCTCCCGTCCGCGACAGGGGCTGGTGAATCGCCATTGGCTCCTCGGGCCGTTGCCCCGATACTCGCGTCTACCTCGAGAGCGCCACTGTCCGGCACGTTTAGGGGGACGACGCACTGAGGCGTCGAGTAGAAGAGATCCGCGGGCGGGGCCGCACCCGCTGGGCCTAGCGCTCGAACAGTTCCCGTCATGCAGGTTCCGCCCTCGCCGCATGGCGCGCCCAAGTTTGCCGAGCTGCACCCCGGGATCGGAACGATGCACACGCCGCAGTTCTGCGACGTGGGGTTTCCAGCGTCATCGGGGCCGCGACACGTGGCCTGTGTGCAAGTGCCGGCGTCGCATAGTTGTCCGAGCTCTGGCACGGGACAGGCGACCGGTTCGCAGAATCCATACGGCTGCTGGCTGACCGCACCGTCGCCTGGGTTCTCGCTGCTGCACGTCGACGCGATGCAAACTCCCACCCATTGCGGAAGCCCCGGGAAAGAAGAACCGAACGGGCCACAAGACTGGCAAAACTCAGACGGAGGACATGATTGTGCCGACGCCGTTGGTCCGAAGAGCAGCATCGCAATGGCAAGCGCGTTCAGAATCCACTTCAGGTTGCGCCTCACGATGTCGCGCCTCACGACGCACGCGCCGAGCCTGCGTCCCGGTCCTGGAGAAGGCACGCGTTCTTTTGCATGCCGACCTGCCAATTGCTGTCGTTCATGCTGCCCAGCTCGCCGTCGTAGATGGTCCAAAGTGTCTCAGAGGATGAGCGCAAAGTCAGGTATCTCTCCATACACGTTCCATCTGCACGGCACCTTCCCTAGTACGGTCTGAAGCGGCGCCAAGGAAGCGTGCTCGGAAGCGCCGGCGACGATTCAGCCCCCGTCCGGCGCCGGCGTGATCGATTCGACGACGGATTGGTTGGCGGACGCGGGAGGCCAGGCGAAGGGAACTTGTTTGCACGTCGGGGGAGCTGTCTCCGGTCCTGCGTCTATGCCCGCATAGCCCACGCAGGCGACGTCCCTTGCGATGTTGAAATCGGGTGGCGGTGTTCATGCGATTACGCGGCTCTCTTGGAGTCGTCAACTGACTTCGGGGCAATCGTCGCGTCGTGGGCACGCAGGGCAGCGACGAGCTGGGGCATGGCCTTGTAGCCGCGTAGCTTGCGGAAGGTCTTGGAGGCCTCGTGCGCGGCAACAGCGAGCCATCGCAGGACCATCTCGCCGCTCTCCCAGCGGGTGACGTTGTGGGTCGTCTTGCGGATGCGGCTGTTGAGGAATTCGATCGGATTGGTCGTCGCCAGCGTTCGCATCAGACCGTCGGGCAGACCGAAGCGCAGCACGGTGAGTGTCTCGTCGAGACCTTCGCGCAGCGACGAGGCGGCGGCGGGGTGCTTTCGTTCGAGCTGTCGAGCCA
>JBAULD010000755.1:0-3302 GCA_049578005.1 Polyangiaceae bacterium | reverse complement strand
TCTTGAGCACCACTTCGCCACCGCCGGGGGGATCGTACGGCGCTCGCCCGACCTGTTTCGTCCGGTAGCGGTCGTCGAAGATGCCGAAGAGATAGGCCCTGATGCAGTAGCCAAAGATGCTCGGCTGCTTCAGATCAGGATGGATGAGGTGCGCGATCTTGTCGTGGGCCGCCTCGAGTTTGCTCCAGTGGAGACCCGCGCTCTCATGGTGCGCTGTGTGGTAGCCGTTGTTGAAGACAAACCAGTTGGCCAGCTTCGATACGAAGTTGCGCGAGTGGTTGTGCTCCGACCAAGGGTCGGTGTGCACGTGCTGGATGTAGTTGATGAAGATCATCGACCAGTTCGCGAAAAACGCCGGGACGAGGAACCCGAAGCCGTAGACGATCGCTCCCACCTTGGGGCCTCTTAGCGCCATCGCGAGCACGAGGAGTCCGAGGTGCGCGCCGGCGACGGTCGCCCACTGAAGGACGATCTGCCGGTAGAGCGCAGGATTGCTCGCCTTCGCCTTCGCCACGTACTCGTCGAGCACCGGCTTTTGCCAGTAAGCCGACACGAAGTAGTACGTGCTCGCGATGAGCCACGTGTTCTTCTTCGAGTAGCGCCAGGTGATGGTCGCGTCCCCCGCCTTGTTCACGTACTTGTGGTGATTCAAGTTGTGGGAGGGAATCCACACGTATGTGGGAAAGAGGTAAAAGACGCTCAACCACGCTGCGTAGAAGGCGTTCACCTTCCGGCTCTTGAACGTCGGGCAGTGATTTTGGTTATGGCTGAATACCCCGGCACAGAAGCCGAAGTACAAGCTGACCGGAAGGATCCAGGGCACGAGGCCTGGCCACACGTAGGGGGAGAACCCGACGAGCGGGAAGAGAACGAAGGCCCAGACCAGCGTGCGCCAATCGGCGCGGTGACGTACGAGCATGCGGCTACCTCTGACGGGCGGGAGATTACGCCGGCCGGGCGACCGGGACATCAGGTTTTGGTCACGGACGGTGCGCAAGAGCGTTCGCAGCCACTCGTCCTACGCTCTTCACACGCGGTGAACGCCGTCCGCCGTCGACAGCACATCGTAGAGCTCCGGGCGGCGATCGCGAAAGAATCCCCAAGAAGCGCGCGTTCGTGCGAGCGCGTCGAGGTCGAAGCGGGCGACCGCCAACCCCTCGTCGGTACGTCCCAGCTCAGCCACTTTGTCCCCCCGCTGGTCCGCGATGAATGACGAGCCGTAGAAGAGCTGACCGCCCTCGCGTCCCGTGCGGTTCGCCGCGACCACCGGAACGACGTTGGACACCGCGTGCCCGACCATCGCCCGCTGCCAGGGGTCGCGCGTGTCGAGGTTCGGCTCGTGAGGCTCGCTGCCGATGGCGGTCGGATAGAAAAGGATCTCTGCCCCGAGCAGCATCATCGCCCTCGCCGACTCGGGAAACCACTGGTCCCAGCAGATGCCGACGCCGATGGTTCCGAAGCGCGTCCGCCACACGCGAAAGCCGGTGTCGCCCGGACGAAAATAGAACTTCTCTTCGTATCCCGGCCCGTCGGGAATATGGCTCTTGCGATAGACGCCGAGCAGCGTCCCGTCCGCGTCGATGATGGCAACGCTATTGTAATACGCCTGTCCCGAGCGCTCGAAGAACGAAACCGGCACGACGACGCCGAGCTCCATCGCCACGTCTTGCATCCGAGCCACGGCCTCGTCGTCCTCGACTGACCGCGCCTCGGAGAACCATTCGCCGCTTTCTTCGCGGCAGAAGTACGGTCCCTCGAAGAGCTCCGGCGGCAGGACGACCTGCGCACCCTGCGCGGCGGCGGACCGCACGTGCGTCTCGACGCGGGCGAGATTGTCCACCCGCGAACCGTCGAGCGCACACTGGATCGCTGCCACGGTCGTCGTTCGCTCGGTCATGGCGTCGTCCTCGGCTGCTGCTGCGTGATGCAATGAAGGGCACCGCCCCCCGAGAGAATCGCGCGAGCGTCGATCCCGATCGATCGCCGGCCCGGAAAGAGCGCGCCGATTGTCTCGACCGCCTCGTCGTCCCACGGGGCGCCGTACGTGGGTACGACGACGTTCGCGTTGGTCACGTAGAAGTTGACGTAGCTCGCGGGCATGACGCGACCCTCGCGGTCGACGATTCGTCCGGGCGAAGGAATGCGCACGACGTCAAGCCTCTGCCCCTGTGCGTCGAAGAACTCCTCGGCCTCGCGCACGAGCGCCCGCAAGACGTCGCGGTTCGGGTCGTCACCCGAACGCGCCTCCATCGCAACGACGACCCCCGGACGCACGAAACGCACGACGGTGTCGACGTGACCGTCGGTGTGGTCGTTGACGAGCCCCTCGCCCAGCCAGAGCACTTTGTCGACTCCGAGCGATCGGCGCAGCACGGTCTCGACGTCGCGCTCTCCGACGGCGCCGTTGCGGTTGGGATTGAGCATGCACTGCCGCGTCGTCAAGACGCTGCCCGCTCCGTCGACGTCGACCGCGCCTCCCTCGAGCACCCAGTCTTCGTGAAAGCTCGGGAGCTCGGTGATCGCCGCGATGCGCTGGGCGACTTGGTCGTCGTCCGGCAGGACGTACTTGCCGCCCCATCCGTTGAACGCGAAGCGCACGAGGGCAGGAGCCCCCCCGTCGCCGACGAGAAAGAGCGGCGCCGTATCCCGGAGCCAGATGTCGCCGAACGGGACTCTGTGCAGGCGCACACCCGCCTTCGGCAGCATCGCGCGCGCCCGCTCCTCCTGGGCGCCGTCCGGGACGAGGACCTCGGCCGTTTCGCCTTCGGCGATCGCCGCGACGAGCCGGGCGAAGGCGGCGCGCGCGGGGCAGAGATTCTCATCCCAGAGACTGGAATCACTCGGCCAGGCGACCCACGTCGCGGCATGCGGCGCCCACTCGGCGGGCATACGGAAACCGGCTTCGCGCGGGGTCGACACGCCGCGGGTATAGCGAGCGACCCCGCGCGGCGCTAGGAGGATCCGAACTCGTGCGCCCGATAACGCGACGACCTGGCGAACCGCTCGCGCCGCCGCTCGTGCCTTCGAGCACGTACGTTCTCCGCGGCGATCCGGCCGGTGTGCCTTTTTCGTACGGGCGCACGTCGAACCCCACGTGGTCCGCTCTCGAGACGGAATACGAAGCCGTCGGCGGAGCGCCTTGTCTTGCTTTCGCGAGCGGAATGGCGGCCTGCGCGGCCGTCGTCGACGCGCTCCTCGCGCCCGGCGACCGCGTCGTGGCGCCCAGCGACGGGTACTACACGCTGCGATCGCTCCTCAACACCCGTAGAATCGACGCGCAGCTGGTCGCTTCCACCGAACCG
>JBAULD010000754.1:0-3421 GCA_049578005.1 Polyangiaceae bacterium | reverse complement strand
CCACATGGATCGTCAGAATTCGATTGCCGCTCTCGGTGGTCACGTCCGGCGCGGGAATCGCCGGTAGGTCGAGCGCGCGTTGCAGAAAGCGAAAAGGATCGATCTCCCAGCGCCGAACTCCCTCGAGGCCACTCTCGAGAAGGTACGGATCGAAGGCGTACCCTCCCCACTTTGCAATCACCGCACCGTCCCACGTCTCGTGCTTCGCGTTTTCGAGGCGCACGACAGAACGAACGTTGGTGGATCGCGCTCGGAGCGACGTCTGAATCGACATGCGAGAACGGGGCCGAAGCGGTGCCTCGAAGTCGCCGAATGACGGCCGCGTCGATACAACCACCGGAGGTGCGGAATAATCCGGTCCACGCTCCAGGCCGAGGGCGTCCAGGAAGGCGTCCGAGGGGGCGAAACCGAAGTCGCCGAGGAAGACGATTCGCAGCCCGTGGTCGATCTGCGAAAGCAGCCAGCGCTGATAGTCGACTGCGCCATCGACGGCACCAGTCATCGCAACGATACCCGCATACTGTCCGGCGAGGTTCCGGGTCGGGAGGGCACCTCTCACGTCCAGATACTCGGGGACGTAGCCGAAATGCTCGATTATGGGCGCCAAGAGTGCGCAGGCATCGTTGGTCCCCAGATACCCATTCGGTTCGCTCCGATACAGGAAAAGAACTTTACGTGGGACGATCTCGAACGCCCCGACCCCGATATCATCCAGAGCGGGGCCCGCCACCCACGGCTCGAAACCCAGGTCGAGGATTCGTTTGGCGACCTCGCGGCGACGCTCCGGCTCCGCAGCAGAGACATAGTCAATTACGGTGACCGGGACTGCGAACCGCTTTCGCGCATCTTCGAGGCGCGAGAGCAGCCACTGTCGGCCGGTCTCCGGCACCGGAACGTACGTCTGATTCGTTGGGTCCCAGCTCTGAAACAGACTCTCTGCCGCGATGCCCGCGATTGCATCTGCGACCCTCGGCAAGATCTCGAACCCGCGATTGAGCACGATCTTGACGCTGGGCCATCGCTTCTTCACGGCGAGGACGATTCGGACGAGGCCGCGCTCGTGTCGTGCCAGCTCCGATTCGCTGCGAGACACGAGCCTGTAGCTGTCGAGCGTATCGAAGAAGAAGGCCCGATACCCGCGCGCGTACAGCGGCGCGATGACTTCGGCGATGAAGAAGGCCCCCCATTCTGGGTTTCCGACGTCCACGATCTCCGAACCCCAGCCGCGGTTGACTCCCAGGTAGAGGTGCCGCGGAACTCGTTGCCACCAGGAGCGGCTCTGGGACACTTCCCCGACGCTGACGTACGCGAAAAGCTCGGCTGCTCCGCCGGACGGAGGAACACCGATCGCATCCGGCTCGACCACGACTCGGTCGTATTGGGCCATGAGCTCGGCGGGCACTGGGGCAGGTCCGTAGAAGAAGGCGGTTGGCGCGCGCACGCCCGGAGCCCAACCGCTGGATCCGGCCGACTGCTCGCCGGCTGCGCTTCGCGCGAGTGCGTATGATGCGAGCGCGAGCGAGGCGAAAAGGCGCCGCAGTGAGCGGCGCATTCCGCGCGTGGAAGGAGGTTTCTGCATGAGCTGCGCGCGCTCGTGCAACCGATATGCCTCTCGGGACAAGACCACGAATTCGAATCGACGGGACCCGAGCGCTGATTGCCGTGCTCTGGTGATTGCTTCCTATCTCGAACTCAGCTCTCGGGCTCGTGCCAGCTCCTCCGCAATTGATTCAGGCTGAGTTTGTATTCCAATGGCAAACAAGATGGACCAATGGCTATACCGCTCTCGAAGTGCGACTCGACGTATCAATCGCGCTCGTCGTATTCACGTCGTGCGCTTCAGGTCCAGCGCAATCACGCTGGGCGACGCCAGACGACGCTTCGACGACATCTACGAACCCGACGTCCGCACCTACGCAGGCGCTCCCCGCGGACGCCGCCGACGATGCACTTCCGAGCCACTCGTCCGCGGACTCCGCATTACGTCCGATGGAACCCGACGCGTCCGTGGTCGTCCGCGCGCCGGGCCCGGACGCCCGCCCGGCGGCAACGCGAGACGGCGCGGCCTCCAATGACGCGAGCACCGATTTGGACTCGGCCAACGATTCGGCAGTCCAGACGGCCGCGGACGCCCCTGCGAGCGGTCGGGGCGTTGTCGTGGGCGCACCGTGGGTATCTTACTACGGAAGCGCCACAGCGAGCGGTGGAGTCGCGAAAGTTGGAGCGACTTTTCGAGTCGTCAACGTTGACGCCGACCCAGGCGCCGGCCTGTTCACACCTGCGCAAATTCTACAAATGCAAGACGCTGGTCAGAATCGTGTCATTAGTTATCTAGACGTCGGTTCGTGTGAAAACTACAGAAGCTGGTGGACCTATGCGCCTGGTCATACATCGTGTTCCGCGAATACTGCGGCGCAAATAGGTCCATATACCGGTTTCCCGTCGGAAGTCTGGATGAACCCTAGCAATGCTGACTATCAAGACCTCATCGTGAACTATGTGGCGCCGCTCATCGCAAGGCAAGGCGTCGACGGATTCTTCCTCGACAACCTCGAAATCGTCGAACATGGCACGTCGACCCTGGACGGACCGTGTGACGCGACTTGCTCGCAGGGAGGGCTCGACCTCGTACGCAAGCTTCGTGAGGCTTTCCCCGACAAGCTTATCGTGATGAACAATGCCACGAGCGACGTCACTCGTCTCGGGACTACCGGTGGGGAACAGTTCTCTTCTCTCCTCGATGGGCTATCGCGCGAAGGCGTGTACTCGCCCGTGTATGATGCGACCGCCGAAGCGCAGCTCTTGGCATGGCAGAACCTCGGTTTGAAACCCGGAGGGCGGCCATTCTGGATTGCGACCGAGGATTACGTGAGCAGTTGCGCGGCGACGCGCGCCGCAATGAATGTGTACGCGCAGAGCCGTGCGAAGGGCTTTTCTCCGTACGCAACCGACTCGAGTTCGGGTCAGAGGGTCATTTGCTACTGGGGGTTTTGAGTCCGGTCCGCAGAGATGCTTCGGGAAAAAAAGCAAAGAAAGAGCGAACCGCCAGACCTCCAAGGGGACCACAAAGAGGCCTCCTTTCGTCAAGGACCGTGTCACGTCCCAGGCGCCTGGCGGTATCTCTGCATGCTTCCGCAGCCCGTTAGGCGGTCGACGGAATCACGCGTCCGGCGCCGAGTGCCTCCCCGGGCGAACCGGTCCAGAGGCAGCGATGGCTTGGCGCAACGTGTTCTGGAGTTCGGGGCTCGCCGCCAACGTGTCGCGCGAGCGCTCCCGCCCGTTTCCGAGGGGGGATCCGGCAAACGACAGGTGGTTGCCAGACTTGTCGACGAGGCCGCGGAGGAGCCCGAGGTCGAGAAGCTCGGCGACCCGGTCGATCCCCGCTCCCCATCGAATTTCGAACTCGGCTTCCGTGAAGGGT
>JBAULD010000753.1:0-3874 GCA_049578005.1 Polyangiaceae bacterium | reverse complement strand
CAGGTCTGTTGAACAGCCCTCCTCGCAGAGATGCGCGCCTTCGCCCGCGCGAGGGAGGAAGCGGCGCAGGTGGCCGCGTGAGCGACTGGCTGTTCGACGCGCTCGCGACCGAGGCGCCAGAATAGACCGCTAGGAGTACGCATAGCGAACCGCCAGCCGCCGCGCGCACGAAACCTGCTTCGCTCGGAGGAAGGAGGTCCTCCCAAGTGCGAGTCCCCGTTCAGCTCACGTTCCGAGGAATGGCGTACTCGGACGCGCTAGACGCCCATGTTCGGCTTCGCGCCGAGAAGCTCGAGCAGCTCTTTGACCGCATCGTTTCCTGTCGCGTCGTCGTCGAGCTGGTGGGCCACCATCACCGCCACGGGGATCGTTTCCACGTCTCCATCAACCTCGATCTTCCCGGGCATGAGATCCTCGTCGAGCACGCACGGTCGGACGACCAGGGGCCCGAGACCGTGTACGCGGCAGTCGACCGGGCCTTTTATGACGCCTTGCGGGAAATAGAGGAGTGGGCAAGGCACGAGCGCGTGCAACGCCACGACGAATCAGCGAACACGAGGGCCTCGTAACAACGTCTGGATCCTGGTCAGCGACGCCGCAAAAGCCAGGATCTTCGAGATTCGACACGAAGTTCCGACTTGGCACGCCGTGGATCCCGTCGTTCACGAAGGGTCGCGCAGCAAGGCGAGCGAGTTCGTGAGCGGCCGGTGCGGGAGCCGATCCTCGGAGAGCAGATCAGTGCATCATAACGCGCTTGCCTCTGCCTCTTCGCCCAAGGAGGTCGAAAAAGATGGCTTCGCCTACGCGCTGGCGACGACGCTCGACCAAGGCTTGCGCTCCGCGCGCTTCCAGAAGTGGGTGCTGGTGGCGCCGCCACGCTTCCTGGGGCAGATGAGAAAGGAGCTCACGAGCGAGTTCGAGAAGCACCTGCTGGCGACGGTCGACAAGGACTTCAACGAACTGGACGCCCAGGAGCTCTCCGAGTGGCTGCTCGACGCCGTGCGCATACCCGTGGCCGACCAGGAGAGCATCTGCGCGGACAGAAAGCTCGCACACTAGAAGCGCTCCCTATTTGGGTCAGGTGCCCACCGGCGAAGCGCGGAATCAGCGCGACACTCTTGCGCAAGGCTTCTTTTGAAGTGCACGCGCTCACGTCATCGCCCGAACGACACCGCGCACACCTCCCGATCGTGAAAGGCGCGCGATGTGGGCGAAGGCCTTTCGGAGCGTCCTCCCCCACGTATCCGTCTTATACACGACGCCATGACGCGCGCATATCGCCCGGACTTCGGGGGCGATCTCGCGCAGTCGCTGCGGCGGGAGCGTCGGGAAAAGGTGGTGCTCGATCTGCCGATCGAGGCCTCCGCAGAGGATCGAGACCGGTAAGCTCACCTCATAGTCGTTGGCCGCCTCCACTTGCATCGCGTACCACTGGCCGCGGCCGTGCGCGCGCGTGCCTGCCGGCCAGCTCTTCACGTCATCGCCCACATGACCGCAGAAGATCGTCGCGGCCGTGTACGCATTGCGTGCCGTCTCGGCCAGCCAGTTCCCGAGCAATACCTTCCAGAAAAACGGGCCGGCACACGCGGGGAAGAGAACGTACTCCTTCAGATAGTAGGGGAGATACTTGCGCAGTGCCTTCCTCCACGCCCCGCCCACACTCTTCCACGACCGGTCGCGCAGAAAGTCGAACCTCTCCGGGCGACCGTTGTCGACGAAAACGTCGTTCAAGCCGGTCACATGCGAATTGATGACGAACAAAAAATTTGGAAACAGCACGGTGAAGACGAAAGGAATCGCGATCCGATTCCACAGTGAATACGGCGTTTGCTCCGTAAGGCGCGCCGGGCCGAAGTGGATGTCGGGATCTTTCGCTGCGACGTTGGTGCTTCCGTGGTGGCGTATGTTGTGGCCGTATCGCCACGATTCTTCGTCGACCGGGGTATCCCAACGAAACGTCTTGGCTGCAAACCTTTCCCCTCCGGGCAGGTGGTCCCACGCACCGTGCAGCGCGCTGTGCCCGATCTCGGCAGCCTGAAGCTGCTTGTGGACCCACAACGCGCCAACGCCGACGACGAACGATGCGGGGTCGAGGCTCGTCTGGATAAGCACTCGCCCGACGATCTCCATCGCGCGCGAAAAGCGATTGAGCTGCACCACGTAGGCGACGTCATCGGAACCGACGCCCGCGAAAATCCGCTGCTTGAGGGCATCGAGCTCTTCGGCAAACAGCCGATACCCATCCGTCTCGGGTTGCATGACAGCCTCCGGCGGGCCGGCCAGGCGCGGCGTCGACGCGCGTGATATTGCGGCCGCAGCATGGCAGCGACGACAATTGATAGTTCGTCATAAATGGGTCACCTTTCGAAGACGAGACCGCTTCGTATTGTCAGTGTTGCCGGAACCGCCGGCGCTCCAGAATCCGCGGAAGCCCGGGTTCATCTGTGTTTCAAGACAGCGAAGCCTGTCATGCGCTTTCGCCTTTCGGTCCGGTGACGCGACGCAATCGATGCGCATAGACGCAATGAGGCATACGAGCCGAGCAATGCCACCGCCCCCGACGATTGCCGGCACGTGACAGGGTTGATGGCACACATCGTGCTGGGTGCCTGAAACCGCTCGGTCGCTCAGCGCCGAGGGGCGCCCTTTGCCCTTCGACGAAGTTGTCGCCATTCAAGGAGAGTAAACGATGCTGAATTTGTTATGGGCTGTCGCTGCCATTTGCGTCCTGATGTGGGTAGTCGGCTTTGCGCTCAGCTTCACGATGGGTGGCCTGATCCATGTGTTGCTCGCGCTGGCGGTCATTTCGGTCCTCGCTCGCATCATCATGGGTCGTCGTCTTGCCTGAGTGTTGATGTCGCGCGTAACGGCCCGCACGATCTACTTCGCAGGCGCTCTTTTGGACCACGGGATTATCTTTGCCTTCGACCCTGCACCCCAAGCGGGCGTCGACAACTTTGCTTCGTTTTGCAAGATGACGGTCTTCGAAGCGAAAGGGGGACCGAATGTGCGTCTTGTTGAGCTCCGGAAACCTCGCCGGTACCCAGGCGACCATCGACGTTCCGCCATACTTCAGCGCGGTCCGCAAAGAATGAGCGAAGGTGTTCGCTCCGTGTCCCAGCAGCTTTCAGAACTCGAATGGTAACGTGAAAAATTGGCTTCTGATCACATGCGAGCACGGCGGCAACCGAGTCCCCCGCCGCTACGCGCACCTATTCCGGCCCTGGCGGCGAAGGCTCGAGACCCATCGTGGGTTCGACTTCGGCGCCCTCCGGACGGCCCGCGCGATCTCGGAGTACTTCGACGCTCCGCTGGTCGCCTCGACCGCGACTCGTCTCCTTGTCGATCTGAACCGTTCAGTCGGTCACCGTGACATGTCACTCGTCTCCCCCGAAATGTCGCCGGTAGAGCGCGAACAAATGCTCCGGGATTGCTATCTGCCGTACCGCACAGAGGTCGAGAGTTTGGTCGCAAAAGCCATCGGACGCGGTCGTCGTGTCGTTCACATTTCATCCCACAGCTTCACGCCCCGATTGCATGGCAAGGTGCGGCGCGCGGATGTCGGGCTGCTGTACGATCCCGTGCGACCCGGCGAATCCGCTCTTTGTCGGCTCTGGAAGGCGGCGATAAAACGCGTGGCGCCCGAGCTGAGAGTGCGCCGAAACTATCCGTACTATGGGAAGGGCGACGGGCTCACTTCTCACCTCCGTCTTTGCCATTCACCTGACGCCTACATCGGTGTCGAGCTCGAGATCAACCAGGCCCTGGTCACTGGGGCGAAGAGTCGCTGGACTCGATTGCGAGCCAGCGTCATCGAGTCGCTCCGACTCACGCTGGAATCCGAGTCGCGCCCAGTCTCTGGCGCGCACAGCGG
>JBAULD010000752.1:0-4069 GCA_049578005.1 Polyangiaceae bacterium | reverse complement strand
ACTGCGCAGAGACCGCGCCTCTCAGGTCTGCCACGAGCGCGCGCAGAGCAGCTTCGGCTTCGCGGCACCCGTAACAGCGCGCCACGTGATCCCGCAGTCGGTCGGTCTCTTCCAGCGAGAGCGCCCCATCGACGAAGCGCACGAGCTCGTCGCGCGTCGGACACGGGATCATCGGTTCTTCTCCAGGATGTTCCGAAGCAGCCGCAAGCCGTGGTGAACACGGGAGCGAAGGGTGGACTCTCCGGTTCGCAAGACCTCCGCCATCTCGTCGTAGCGGAGATCCTCCGCGTACCGGAGAACGAGCGCCTCGCGCATCCTCTCGGGAAGCCGAGAGAGCGCATCGAGAACGCGGCGCCGCCTCTCTTCGAGCAGGAGCCGGTCGATCTGGTCGGGCGACGGCTCGGCGCCCTCGGTGGCGGCCTGCTGCGCGTGCCTCCGGACGACGCCGTGGCGCCGGACGTAATTTCGGCAGCGATTGCGCGCCGCGGTGATCAGCCAGACGACGAATCTACCTTCGGGGCGATACCGCGATCGCTGGGCCCAGACCGTGACCCAGGTTTCCTGCGCGAGCTCGGCGCCGGCCCCCGAGTCGTGGACCAAGGCAGAGCACGCGTGGACCAGCCGCGCCGCGTGACGCTCGACGAGCACCGCGAACGCCTCGCGGACGCCGGCCTGCGCGAGCGCCATCAGTTCGTCGTCGCTGCGTTCCGGCAGCGAGCCGGACGCCGTCCGCACGAGGCGAGGAAAGGACATCACGACTCAAAGAACACGGCTGCCGGTCGCGCGTTGACGAAATACGCGCGGGACGGTGGGGCCAGGCAGGGCGAGAGCAAGCCGCTCGGGAGTGAGGTCTCGCCATGCCACGGAGCGACATGGCATGATGAAATCAGCAATGCAGCGTCTTTCGTGCACGAGCCTTTGCGTCCTTCTTGCGGCTGCTACGTCGTGCGGAACCACGGGCTCCGGGACCGCCGGCCAACCGACTCCGGCCTCCACCGCGTCGAACTCGGTAGGCAGCTCCAATACCGGCGACGCGACTTCTACGTCGCTCGGATCGTCGGCCGCTCCGGCGGGCGGATCGTCGACCGCTCTGGGGGGTGGATCCTCGGCCTCTCCGGCGGACGGATCGGCGGGCTCCGCCCCTACGACGACCACCCGCGCTTCCACGGCGACGGCCAATTCGAGCTCCCCACCAACCGCTCCGTCCACGTCCACAACCACGTCCACGTCGACGACCACGACCACGACCGCGAGCACCGCAACGGCGTCCAGCCCGGCGGGGTCGGGTCGTCCCGGCGACATCGTGGTCAATCCGGCGAAGACGTACCAGGCGATCTCGGGCTTCGGGGCATCCTCGGCATGGGAGGGGGGCTTCGCGAACGCGGCCGACGCAGACACGATCTTTTCGGCGACTGCGGGAGCTGGGCTCTCGCTGCTGCGCGTGCGCATTGCCCCCGACGGAACGACCGCGGCGGGCGAAATCGCCATGGCGAAGGCGGCCCAGGAGCGAGGCGCGTCGGTCTGGGCTACGCCGTGGTCACCACCCCCGGCCGACAAATCGAATGACAGCGCCATCGCCGGGGCCCTCTCGAACGGACAAGGCTTTGCGGCGACGTTGGGGAGCTATGTCGCGTCGATGAAGGCCGCAGGCGTCACCTTGGTGGCGATATCGGCGCAGAACGAGCCCGACGCGAAAGTGAACTACGAGTCGTGCTCGTACACGGCCGCCTCGCTCGCGTCGTTCATTGGCTCGAACATGGGACCGGCGCTCGCAGGGACCGGCGTCAAGATCGTGGGCCCCGAGACGCAGAGCTGGTGCGACTTCTCCACCTACGCGCCGGCGATCTTCGCGAACGCGGCGGCATCCTCGTACATCTCGATCATCGCCACCCACGAATATGGCTGTGCTCCGCCGACCCAAAATGCCGCGGTGATGCAGACGATGAACTCGGGCAAAGAGTTCTGGGAAACCGAGATCTACGATCAGACGGCGGCGTCCGATCCCGGCATGACGAGCGCGCTCCGCGTCGCAAAGCTCATCACGGACGCGCTCACCATCGCCAACGTCAATGCTTGGCACTACTGGTGGATTTATCCGACGGGGGCCGGCAACGGGGCCCTGTGGGACATGGGTACGGGGCAGGCCACCAAGCGCCTTTGGGTGCTCGGAAACTTCAGCCGCTTCGTTCGGCCCGGATTCAAGCGGATCGACGTGACCGGGACCACGCCCGGGGTGACGGTCGTAGCGTTCGCCAACCCCGCCGACCAAACCGTCGCGATCGTCGCGGTGAACACGAACGGCGGCTCGACCACCGTGCCCTTCTTCGTCTCGGGCACGGCTTGGCCCAGTCAGGTCACTCCGTGGGCTACGTCGGCGAGCGCTGACTTGGTCTCGGCGGCGGCGATTCCGCTCTCGGCGGGGCGCTTCTCGGCCACCCTCGCGGGCTCGAGTGTCACGACGTTCGTCGGCAAGCCATGACGCGTGATCAATCGGGCAGCTGCGCCGTCCGAAGGCGCGCGATTTTCAAAAGCAGGTAGTCGCGCTCCGGGATGCTCGCGGTCTTCTCGGCCGCCGCCTCGTAGTACGGGAGGGCGGCGACAATCTCACCCGACCGCTCGAGGAGATGGGCGCGCACGGCATCGAGCCGGTAGTGATCCTTGATGCGCGGATCGCGATCGAGCTGCTCGAGAAGCGCGAGCCCTTCGGCCGGTCCCCGCACCATTGCGACTGCCACCGCGTGGTTCAGCGCGATCACCGGGTTGTCGGAAATCTGCATGAGCACACCGTAGAGCGCGACGATCTGCGGCCAATCCGTGTCTTCGGCGCGCGGCGCTTCGTCATGCACCGCGGCGATGGCGGCCTGCGTGAGATACGAGCCCACCGAGCCGCGTTTCATCGCATCGGTTACGAGCCGTGTGCCTTCCGTGATCGCTTCCCTATTCCAGAGCGAACGATCCTGTTCGTCGAGCGGGACAATCTCGCCGTTCGGTCCAGTTCTCGCGCCGCGCCGCGCGTCCGTGAGGAGCATGAGCGCGAGAAGGCCGTGGACTTCACCGCTCTGCGGGACAAGCTCGTGCACCGCGCGCGCGAGTCGAATCGCTTCGCTCGAGAGATCCACGCGCTGGAGCGCTCTACCGGAGCTGGTGGCGTAGCCCTCGTTGAAGATGAGATAGAGAACGTGAAGGACGGCGCCGAGTCTCGCGCTTCGCTCTTCGGGCGCCGGCATCACGAAGCCGACGCCGGAGCTCTTGATGCTCTGCTTCGCGCGGCTGATTCGTTGTGCCATGGTCGCCTCGGGTACGAGGAACGCGCTCGCGATCTCGGCCGTCGTGAGACCGCCCACCGCGCGCAACGTGAGGGCGATCGCGGAGGGGCGCGTGAGCGCCGGGTGGCAGCACATGAAGAGAAGAAGGAGGGCGTCGTCCTCTTCTGCGAGCGCTTCGTCCGGCGGAGGTGCCACGTTTTCTTCGGGCGGTGCTTCGAGGGCGATCTTCGTTTCGCGCCGGCGGCGCGCAGACTCGGACCGGATCTGATCGGTGAGCTTTCGAGCGGCGACCTGGACGAGCCACGCCCGAGGATTTTCAGGCACTCCGGTTCGCGGCCACTGCAACGCAGCCGCGGCGAGCGCTTCTTGAACGGCGTCCTCCGCGGCCCCGAAGTCGCCGTAGCGACGAACGACGGCGCCGAGCACCTGCGGCGCAAGTTCTCGCAGCAGGTGCTCGCCGGTCGTTTTCATCGCGGATGCGCTCGTCCTTACAAAGAATCGGGCGGCGCGCTCATCACCTGACGCACCTCGATTTTGATGCCCAGAGGCTTTCCACCCGGGCCGGGCGCGGTCGACGCCTTGCCGGCGATGGCGAACGCGCGGTCCGCGCTCTCGACGTCGACAATCCAGTAGCCCACGAGGAACTCCTTGGACTCGGCGAAGGGGCCGTCCGTGATTTCGGGAGCCCCTTCGCCCTTCGATCGCACGATGCGTGCCTGCCCGGGAGGCGCGAGCCCCTCCGCGCCGACGAGCTCGCCGGCGTCACGGAGCTCTTTGTTGAGGTTCTTCATGAACTGGATGTG
>JBAULD010000751.1:0-2160 GCA_049578005.1 Polyangiaceae bacterium | reverse complement strand
CGGTAAACACGGTGTCCTGCGCATTCGAACGGACTTCGATTCGTCCCCGATGCGCGCGCACGACCTCGCTCGCGATGAACAATCCTAGACCGAGACCTCCTGCTCGCCTCCTTTCGTCTTCGGCGCGGCGGAAGGGGTCGAAGATATAAGGCAGCAGCTCCGCGGGAATCTCGGGCCCGGCGTTCCTCACGCTGAGCGTCACGGCCGTTTCCGTGCCGTCGACGGTGACGCGGATAGGCCGATCGGGTGATCCGTGGACGAGCGCGTTTCCGACCAGGTTCGCGACGAGCTGAGCGAGACGTTCCGCATCCCATTGGCCCACCAAATTCCCCTGCGCCGTGTACACGATCTCCCGCGTCGGGTGGACCTCCTCCAAGTTCTCGACCACGCGCCGGGCCACCTGCGACAAGTCTACTGTCGCCGGCTCCACGGGTATGCCGCCGCCGAGACGCCCGCGGGTAAAGTCGAGCAGGTCGGAGATCATTCCAGCCATTCGCTCCACATTGGAGAGGATGCGGCCCACCGGCTTCGCGAGCTCTGGCGCAAGCGCTGAGGACTTGACGAGAATGCTCGCGCTCGCGCCGATGGCTTGAAGCGGATTGCGCAGGTCGTGACTCACGATCGCGATGAAGCGCTCTCGAAATTCGGCGGTCCGCTTCATTTCTTCCATCGCCCGATGGATCTCGCTGATGTCTGTGGCGACGATGACGGCTCCGATGACGTTCCCCTCGTCCATCACGGCGCCTGCGTGTGAGCGCAGATAGTGGAGCCGGCCCGTGTGCACGTCCCTAGTCACGACGTCGAAGACGCCGCTTTCTCCTCGCAGAGCGCGCGAAATCGGCAAGTCGTCCACGAGCAGCCGCTCGAAGGTCGTGGCGTCGCGCGCGTCCACGCGCTCGGCGAGCACGGCTAGATCCGCACCGCGAAGCTCCGCGTCGTTGTGGAAACCGAGCGATCGAAGCCCCACGCCGTTCGCCATTGTGAGGCGATGGGTGTGGTCTGCGAGATAGACCTCGCCGGGGATCGCCTCGATGACTGCGCTTAGTTCCGCAAACCGCCGTCGCGCTTCCACGCGGAGCCCGTGCTTGACGATGGCCGACGCGGCTCGCTGGGCGACCGCACCGAAGAGGCGCTTGTCGGACGATGGAATCTCGCTGGCCTCGCGGGTCCCGATGTGAGCGACCCCGATGACCTCGCCCGACCCCTCCACGAGAGGAACCCCGTAGAGCGCCATTGTCCTGCGCTCGTGCAAGCTCGGACTCTTCACGAGCGGGTCGGCCCAGGCCGAGCTGATCTCTTTAGGCTGCTTGGACGCCGCGATGATTCCCGAGAAACCTTCGCCCATCGCCATGGAGAACCCCGAGCGCGCTTCTCTCTCGAGACCGATGGCCGCCTTCACGACGAGGCGGTCCCCGTCGCGCAACAGGATGGCGGCGGAGTCCATCGAGGGAGCCACTTCCATGAACGCGGTCAGCAATCGATGCAGGAACGGATTGAGCTCATCGACGTCGAGGGCGGCGGTCGCTATCTTTTCGAACGCGGCAGTGAGACGCACGCGCCGTTCGACGTACCGATCGACCGCGCGCTCGACCGCACGGTCGACGAGCGAGGTCAGCTGCTGAGCGTCGTCAATCGTCAACGACGGGTGCGAGTCTCGCCAGAGCTGGAGAATGCAGGAACGCAGCTGGCCCAGCTCCCGGACCATTTGCGAAATCTTGAATCCTTGATCGAGGCGCTCGGCCGCGTGCTCGTCCGCGTGCTTGTCAGCGACGTCGCTCTGGGTCGGGCGATCGGCGGATGCAAGGGCCCACGAGAAGTCGTCCAGGAGACGCGGAAGCTGGTCGATGAGAGCCGAACGATCCATGTCCTGCGCCGGCAGAGTCGCACGCGCCTGAGCCTCCCATGCCTGCAGAACGCGCTGAGCGTTCTGCTTGAGAAAGTCGCCTAGACGCATCGTCCTTTGTGGGGCAGGCTCCATGCCGGCGCGCGAACGCCCATGCCGCTCTTGTAGTCGAGCAAACGTGAATCAGCTCTTCTGATTGTAATTCGTGTTCTCGAGCAAGATCACGTTTGTCTTGCTCCGGGTCTCCCCGACGCTGGTCACGTACACAGCAGGCTGGTCTTGCACGGGGCAAACCTTCTCGCACGCGCCACACCCGA
>JBAULD010000750.1:0-3294 GCA_049578005.1 Polyangiaceae bacterium | reverse complement strand
TCGCTGGACATTCCGATTCTGCGGCCCGATCGACTCTGCGGTCCGCAAGCGGTTGGAGGCGTGCGGCTGGAGGTCCTGGCCCCCTGTCCCTCATTTTCGTCGGACCGGGGCCCGAACGACAATTCGTTCGTGCTTCGCATCTCGTACGGGACGCGTGCAATCCTGTTCGTCGGCGACGCGGAGCACGAAGAGGAGACGGGTCTCCTCGCCACTGCACCCAGGGCTCTTCGAGCCGACGTATTGAAGGTGGGCCATCACGGGAGTCGAACGTCGTCGACTTCGGCTTTTTTATCAGCGGTCGGGCCCCGGGAAGCCATCATTTCGGTCGGTTGCCGCAATCGCTTCGGTCACCCCGATCCGCTCACCTTGGCCGCCCTCGAGTCGCACGGGGCGCGCGTGTGGCGCACCGATCGGGACGGAGCGATCACGGTTGCCACCGACGGGAGCGCGCTCGAGGTCCGAGCCCTGGCAACCGATCGCTGACTCGCGCTCGCGTCGCGCGCGTTGGTGGTAGTCTCTCGGTCGATCATGGCCGATCGCCTCGTCACGATGCTGAGCGCCGACCAAATCGCCTGGCGCGTCCGCGAGCTCGGAGCCGCGATCACGCGCGACTACGCCGGGCGCAATCTGGTCGTCGTGTGCGTCCTCAAAGGGAGTTTCGTATTTGCCGCGGACCTCACCAGGGCCATCGATCTGCCTCTACGCATCGATTTTCTGGGCGTGCGCTCGTACGGAGAGGACACCGAGTCGAGTGGGGTCGTCCAGATCACGCAGGATTTGTCGCGACCGATCGAGCAGGACGACGTCCTTCTCGTCGAAGACATCGTCGACACGGGCTTGACTGTCGCACATCTCACGGATCTCTTGCGAACGCGCGCCCCCGCCAGCATCAAGGTGTGTGCGCTCCTGCACAAACCGGCCCGTTCGCGGGTGCATGCTTCGATCGACTACGTTGGATTCACCATCGAAGATCGATTCGTCGTCGGTTACGGGCTCGACTTCGGAGAACGGTACCGCAACTTGCCCTACATTGGTGTTCTCGAGCAGAGCGCGCGGTAGCGCACGCTCCGCCGGACATCGCGGCGCGACGATCCCGATCGCGCAGACGGGTTCCAGATATTACCATCGGGCATCGTGCCGAGCGCCTACTCCGACGAGCATTTCTTCCGCGCCCTCCTTTCGAGGGCGGTGGCCGGGAAGGCGAGCGACGTGCACATCAAAGTCGGCCAGCCGCCCGGCGCGCGTATCCGGGGCGACATGGTCTACTTTCGTACGGAGCGGGTCCAGCCCGAAGACACCGAGGCCGTCGCGCGCTTCCTCGTTGCCAACCCGCACGTTCTCGCCAACCTCCAGGACCTCAAAGAGTACGACGCCTCGTATTCCGCCGACGGCATTGGTCGCTTCCGCGTGAACGTCTACCGCCAGCGCGGCAGTCTCGCCGTCGTCATGCGCTTCATCCCCACAGATATCCCGACCATGGAGTCGCTCGGCCTGCCCATGCCCGTGACCCGCGACCTTGCGGAGAAGGAAAACGGCATGGTCCTCGTGGTCGGCGCCGCAGGAAACGGAAAGAGCACGTCCATCGCGAGCATGATTGCCCATCTGAACGCGACCCGCGCCCTCCATATCGTGACGGTCGAGGACCCGATCGAGTTTCTCCATCAAGACGCTCTCTCGAGCATCAGCCAGCGCGAGGTCGGGCTCGATACGGCTAGCTTCACGTCTGCGCTCCGCGCCGCCTTGCGCCAGGATCCTGACGTCATCTTCGTCGGCGAGATACGCGACGAAGAGACGATGGAGATCGCTCTGAAGGCAGGCGAAACCGGACACCTGGTCCTGGCAACGCTCCATACGAGCGACGCGGTGCGTACCGTGAACCGCATGCTAGCGATGATGCGCGGCGACCCGACCGAGAACCGGATTCGAATCGCCAGTTCCTTGCAAGGCATCATCGCCCAGCGGATCTTGCCGCGCTTGGACGGAGAAGGTCTCGCCCTCGCGGCGGAAGTGCTCGTGGCCTCGCACTTGGTTCGGGAAAGCATCCGCCTTCCCGAAAGCAGTCCGCCTCTGAAGTTGCTGATGGAGAAGGGGGCGCACCCCTACGGAATGCAGACTTTCCAAATGGCGATTGCGCGGCTGGTCGAGAAGGGAGTCGTCGACGCGGACGAAGCCGCGGAGTCGTGACTTCGCGCCCGTTCGGGCCAGGCGAACGGATTTCGCAGCAGGCCCGGGTCGACCGTCACTCGCCTGTCTGCAGCGGAGTCGGCCGGTGGGCAGGCTTTGGCGCCTGGTAGTGGGTCGGCTTCTTCTCGACGGTGAAGTTCTCGTCGAGGACTACGAAGTCGTCGTAGTCCTTCGCGACGAAGGTAAGCGTCGGGTTCTGCGGGCGCAGCTCTCCGGCCTCCTTTTCGGCCGTGCTCAGCATGACCTCGACCTGCTCGCCGGGTTTGACCTTCGCTGTGAAGAGGGCCGCGCCCGATGCGTCGGTGCGCGCGACCGTTCGGCCGAGGTAAATCACCGGCAGATTTGGTCCCTTCTCGACCCGGAGCGCGATGACTACGGTCCGTTCTGAGGGCGCGCAGCGCGCCTCGAACCGAGGCGGCTCCGAGCCCTTCGCGAGCCGACGGAGCGGGATAGTGAGCGGGCTAGTCGGCGATTCGTAATCCGGCGGACACCGGACGCTCAGTTCGAGCTGCTCTCCGTCGCGACCATCGAAGCGAACCTTTGCGGATACGGCGGCGTCCGTCTTTCCGACCACCTTGGAGCCGCTCAAGAGCTCCGCGCCGGCCAGAGGCTGCCCGGGATCGCTCGCGACCCTGATTTGGACTTCGAAGGGGTCTGGCTTGCGGTCGTCCAAACCGAGATCGATCTTCGCGCACGCGCTGTTCGAAAGGACAGCGAGTGCGAACGCTCCTTTGCCGAAGGCTGCGAGACCCGGGTTCTTCACTGCAGGTAGTCTGCGCGATCCAGGCGTTCACCGAGTGTACTCAGTTTGGGCGACATGCAAACCCGATCGCCGGAGCCTAGATTGGCATCCATAACGAAACGCGGCGGCAGGGAAACGTGACGGTCAAAGGACCGGAGCGACGGTCGCCGGGCGCATTCGCGGGCAAGAGCGGAGAACAACGAGGTGGGATCGCTCCAATCACTGGCACGGGACGAACGCGGCTCCTTGATGGCCGAGTACGTCATCGTGATGGCTTTCATCGCGTTCGCGTCGTCCTCCGCCATCCTGTACTGCGCATACATGGTTGCCGGAAACTTCGCCGCCGTCCGCAACTACCTACTCTGCCC
>JBAULD010000749.1:0-2564 GCA_049578005.1 Polyangiaceae bacterium | reverse complement strand
GGCGCTCCGGGCGCGCTACAACCTGATGTTTGCACGGGGTTCACTCCGAGTTGATTCTTGGCTCAGCCGCCGTGAGTGAACGCCGGATAGTCCGTCATCCCGCCATCTACGAAGATCGTGCGGCCCGTCACGTACGAGCAAGCGTCTGATACGAGCACGACCACCATACGGGCGATCTCGTCCGGGTCACCCAAGCGGCCGAGAGGTATCTTCGTCATCAGGTCGTGCAGGCTCTTGGGATCGCTCCAGACGGCACGATTGATGGGCGTCTTGATGGCGCCGGGCCCGACCGCGAGAACGCGCACCCCATGCGGAGCTGCTTCCTGAGCGAGGGTCTTCGTTAGCATGCCTAGGGCCGCCTTACTCGCGGCATACGCGCTGTAGCCAGACCAGGCGATTTTCTCGTGCACCGAAGTGATGTTGAGGACGACGCCGCTTTTCTGGGGCACCATGCGCTTCAAGGCCTCACGCGCGCAGTAAAAGGACCCAAAGAGATTCACGTCGACGACTTTTCGCCATGCTTCAACGTCGGCCTCCCAGCCTAAGGCTGGAGCGCCATCGATGCCGGCGTTGTTAATGAGAATATCGATTCCGCCCCATGCGGCGTCCATTTGCCGGAACAGATCGTCGACCGCTTTCGGTTTGGAGACATCGGCCTGGACTGCGATGGCTTGGCCGCGCCCTTGTCGGATAGCCTGCACGAGCCCTTCGGCGGTCTCGGGGTGAGTCACGTAGTTGATCGCCACCTTCGCGCCCGCGTCCGCGAGACTTCGTGTGATGGCTGCGCCAAGGCCAGAATTCGCCCCAGTCACTAGCGCGCGTTTGCCATCCAGCGTGATATTCATCGGGAGTCCTTTCAAGATCATGCCGCGACTACGGAGCCTTCGGGCTTCGGTTCCGGCAAGCGCGGCTTGCAAAGGCCAAGTTGAACGATGTTCGGAGAAAACGGAATGCTGCAAGCCCAGCTCAGGGCTACTTCGAGCTTGCGACTGACCGTCGGCAGCTTCCATAGGTAAACGCCGCGCCACAACCACCAGGCAAGGAATCCGGATAACTTGACTCCGTACACAACGGCGACGGCGTTACGGTGCCCGATGGAGGCGAGGATGCCTCGTGGACGAAATGAAAAGGGCCTGGTCGCGGCACCTTTCGCGAGGCACTTCAGGTTCTTCGCCAGTTCGCGTGCCTGCTGGATCGCGAATTGCGCGGTCGCGGCGCTCGGCAGCCCATCGTGAGCGTTAGGGACGAGGGAGCAGTCACCGATGGCCCACAGGTTAGTCGCCCCTTTCACCTTCATATCGGGCTCGGTCTTGAGCCGACCGTGTTCCAGCGGCAGACCGAGGTTCTTGATGAGTGGCTGCGCGGTTGTGCCCACTGTGGAAACAATCATCCCCGTTTCGATGCGCTCACCGGAAGTCAGATGCACCGCGACGGACGTGGCCTCCGTCGCCGTCGTTTGCAGGCGCACGTAGATTCCATTCTGGCAGAGCTTCTGCAGAGTAAAGTTTGACAATGACTCGTGATGAAACTCGGGTACAAGGCGTTCGCCCTTATGCAAGACAACGATACGGGGGCGAACGTCCTTCAGTTCCGGATAGAAACGCCGGAGGGCGTGCGCGAGGTCCGCGATATGCCCTGCGACCTCCACGCCACTGAAGCCTCCGCCGAGAACGACCACCGTGAGGAGGCGCTGTCGTACGAGCGGGTCCGACTCGATGGAAGCCGCTTCGAAGTGGGCGATGAGCTCGTTGCCCATCACGAGTGCATCGACGACGGTTTTCAGCGGAAAGCCTCGCGAAGCGAGGCCCGGGATCTCTTGCATATCGGCCGCTGATCCGCAAGCGAGGACAGCGTGATTGTAACGCAGCGATCCCACCGCTCCGTTTCTTCGGAGATAGTGAACTTCGCTGTTTTGGTGATCGATCCGGTCAACACGTGCCTCGACCCAGTGCGTGCGTCGGGTCAATTGCCGACCGGCTACAACGACGTCTAGCGGTGAGATCCCTCGTCCCACCACTTCTGGGAGCATGGGGGTGAAGACAAGATGATTTTCAGCGCTGAGGACGACTATTTCGGTCGTCTCTGGCAGTGCGCGTTCGAGGCGTTGCGCCAGCGTCACGCCGGCAAAGCCGCCGCCAACAATCACGACCCTATTGGGAAGCTCCTGCATGAAAGCTTTCAGCGCATCACGATACAGGTGCTGTTGTAAGCACTGACCGTGCCGAAATGCATGCAGTAGCTGCGGCTCGCTCTCTAGAAACAAAGCGGAGCAGGGTTGCAGCCATTTCCCAAATTCGGAACTTATCCCGCATCAAGACGGGAGCTGCGCTCATCGGCCCGTGACTCGCTGCTATGGCAAGGAGCGTTGTTTGCCTTGCGTTGGTGGTTCGCGCGCATTCCAAATAGGCAGTCAATTGTCCTTGCGCCCGTCCACCGCGTACATACGCGCCCCGGGCAAGAGCGCCACACGTACCGCCAGCTCCCCACTGGCTTCGCTTCACGATGCACCATTGGACGGCGTGGGCTGAGGCTTGTGCCAGCCACCGGAGCGATCGATCAGGTGA
>JBAULD010000748.1:0-3645 GCA_049578005.1 Polyangiaceae bacterium | reverse complement strand
GAGGGCGCCGGTGGGCGGCTCCTCAAGCCTTGCGTGGGCGTTGACGAGCTCGGCGACTTTCTCCCTCGGGATCACCCAGCGAGCATAGCCTACTCGTGGGCCTGGCGACACGATGGGCGCGGGGAGCTCAGCGACCCGCGCGGACTTTGCCCGAGCAAGCGCTAGAAAGGGTTGTGAAGCCGCACTTGGAGCAAAGGGCTCGGTGCCGGAAACCTGCGCCTCGGGCTCGCCGTTAGCAGGGGCTTCGTACGATGTGGCAAGGTCGCGCTTCGCATTCGGCTCGGCCCCTTCGGTGGAAGATGCGGGGACCTTCGTCCGTTGGATTGGCTCGGATGGCGTTGTCGGGATTTCCTCGGACGGATCGGAGTTGGGCATCATGAACGCCGGCGCCCCCGAGACCAACCTGCCCGACTGGAGGCAGCGACGTATCAGGTCTTTGGGGCGGATCCGCTCGGCCTTCCTGGAGAGTTGAACTTCGACCCGAGCGGTAACCCGGTGGCAACGGCTTGGTGACTGGCGGAGCAAAGCCTGAAGCGCCTCGCCCGCGCGCTACTTGCAGGCCGTCATGACAGTTGCAGCCATGTAGGCGCCCGCATCTGCCCCCGCGGAGCCAGAATCCGATACGGAGATCGAAGCGTCCACGAAAGGTTGCTCGAGCCAATAGATGTTCCCGCCGTACGTCGTGATCCGATTCGGCCCCGAAAGCCCCTCCGCGATGACCTGAGGGGCGCCACCTGACTTCGAGATCTTCATGACGCGGCCGGCCCCTTGCTCGGTCCAGAACACGTCGTCTTGATCGATTGCGAGAGAAGAAATCGAGATGGCATTCGACGGTTCGCCTGCAAGAAGCACAGTCACCGCGCTGCCATCGAGGTTCGCTCGCATCAGCGCCCCCCAACTGCCGGCCGTACCCCAGTCGGACCAATAGACGCCGCTCGCATCGGCCGCAATCGACCCCGGGTGCGCCTGGTTGGCGACCAGTGTAACGTTCGCGCCACCTGCCTTGGGGATACCGACGACGGAGCCGGGGTTCCCGAACGAGGCGACGTACACCGTGTCGCCCTGGATCGCGAACGCGGTGGGCGAAACCGTTGGATCCGTGAGCGTGCGTGGCGACCCGCCGTTAGGACTTGCCACCCACATGGTGGATAAGTCGTTTCCATAGATCCCGCTCGAGTCGACCAGCATGCCGGTCGTTGCCCAAGCACCCGCCGCCAGCACGGAGTAATTCCCGCCAGAAAGCGGAGCCGCGAATAGCGCCGTCGAGGTTGAGCACATCGGGTCGGGTGCTGCGCCCTTATTGGGAGATTGAGGACAGAATCCCGCCCAGAATACGCGCATGCTGTCCACGGCGAGCGAGTCGACCTCTTCGTTTCCGCTGACATGCGAAGGAGTTCCGCCCGTCCTAGGCACGCTCCACACGCCATTGGGGGTGCCGAGGTAGATAGTCGAATCGCTAAGCGCCATCGCGTAGACGTAGAGGCCACTATCCACGAGGGCGACTACGCCCGGGCCGGTATCGCAAGCGGGCGCACCGCTCCTAGTCCTCGTCTCGCTGTTCGCCACCGGCGAGTGCTTCGTCCTCATGGGTGCGGTCTAGGAAATCGCATGTTCCCGCCGCGATCCTTGGGAACATTTCGGGGTCGGGCACAGACGCAGGCCCCGGCGCGGACATGCACGTCACGACCGTGACCCTGTGTCGCTACGCCGCGATGCGCGCCAGCTGATCCACCAGAAAGCGCGACTGTGCACTCGTGGGCAGGCCGAGCTTCGCCCTAATCGCCGCCGGAGCCTCCGGCTCATCGAACGCCAGCGCTCCGAGCGCTCGTTCTCGCGCGACGGAAACGCGCTCTCGCGCCCCCTTGCCCAATCGCCCGCAAATCCACCCGTCGACCTGGAACGCGAGCGCCGCGTGACGCGTCTCGTCGCGGGCAATGCGGGCCATCGCGGCCCGAATCACGGGGTCCATCGCCGCCACTGCCTGCCAGTGAGCCACGAGCGCCCCGAACGCCTCGTGAACGCAGCCTTCGACCGCGTTTTCGACCGCGATGGCTTCCAGGCTCCGTACGGGCCGCGATTCGACTTTGGCTTCCATAGCCCCTCCGCCGTACCGCGCCGCGAGCGCACGGGTCATCCGGGCGTGCCGTATCTCGTCTCGGGCTGCGCGCTCGGCAGCTTTGACCAAACGCCGCGGCGCGCCATGGGCGATGAGCTCGCGACGCAGGTGGCGGAACGCATCGACCGATGCAGCTTCGAGGCGCGCTATCTCGGCGAAATAGGCGCCCAGTGGGGTGCCGCCTCCGGGCGGCGAGGCAAGCAGTCCTTCCGGCCGGCGGCCGGTGAACAGGGGGCAATTGCATTGAATCAGGGACACGCCGCCATCTTCGGTGGGCTGGCAGGAGGACCAGGATCCTCCACACGATCCGCACTGCGTTGGCCCACACAGGGAATTGCACTGCGTCCCGAACAGCCCCGCGTCTCCGGCATCGAGCGCCGCCAGAGCACCCGCGTCGAGCGGAAAGCACACCGGGTTGCACCCGCCGAGTGTGTTGCGAGGAACGAGCGTCCCACAGCTCGTCACAATGAACGTGGCGTCGCCGTTCGCGTCGGCGATCACGCCCTTCTCGTCGTTCTGTACATCGACGCTCGCGTCCATCGAAGTCGCGTCGATCGACCGACCGTCGACAGAAACCGCGTCGATGGATCGTACGTCCACGGACATTGCATCGCCGCCGCCGCTCGTCGCATCGGACGAGGCGTATGCGTCGGTTGTCGAAAGGTCGTCTCGGGCGTCTGCCCCGTTCGCGTTGGCCACCGTTGCGTCCTCCGAATCCGCATCCCCTCCGGAAGACGGAGCGCCGGTTTGGCCGCCCGCGGTCCCGTCCGAGCCGGATCCACCGTCGTTCTGCGATCCATCGGGCGCAGCGGCGGTCGACCCGCTGCAGAATACGAGAAGAGCGCCGCCGGACACGGTCACGGATGACGCCAAGATGCGTCGAAAGGCCCTGGCAAGGACTCGATGGTTCATAGGAAGTCTAGGATGCTTCCTAGCAAGTCGGGTGCCCTCGTCCATCCGAGTCGCTGGGCCAGGCGCATGACGCGCGAATCGCGCGACGCTCGGCGAGAACGGGGGCGGACACCCGTGGCACGGGCGACGCGATCGGGCACACTATGGAACAAAGAAGGTACGCTCGGATCGCCATGGACCTTCCTTCCGAAGATGCTCTGCGCTGGATCGTGCAAGCGTACGCAAGGCTTCGCGCGGCGCACGGCGACGCGATCGGTATGCCCGAGTTGGTGCATCCCAAGGCAACGTACCTTCCGAACGAATTTCGCGGCGACGCGCCAGGCGTCGCGCGCCTTCTCCGGCGCATGATGACCTACGCGCCGATCGCAGACGACCTGCACATCGAGCTCGCGATTCTCGCCGAGGACGACGGCGCGTCCACGGCGGGGCGAGCCGATACACCCCCATTCCATTTGCCCGAGCTGCAGGTGCAGAACGACGGCGATGGCGTGTACAGGCCCGACCCGCACGCAACGCAGATCGTCGGGCCCGGGCAGTTTGTTCCACTTGGATAGGAAGAGCAGTCCGCGTTGGCGGACGCCAAACAACCGGGCCCAAGTGTGCCATCTCCCCCCGTG
>JBAULD010000747.1:0-13750 GCA_049578005.1 Polyangiaceae bacterium | reverse complement strand
GTCCAGCAGTCTGTCGCGCAGTCGACGACCCTGGGAACGATCTCAACGCAGCTCCAAGGGATGTCGAACTCGAATGCCTCCGACTTGATCGGCAAGACGGTCACCGTCCAAGGCAACGGACTGCAGTGGAACGGGACTTTCGCCGCGAGCGCGAACGTGTCGCTCGGTGGTGCCGCGCAGCAAGTGAATGTCTCGATCCAGGACTCGCAGGGCAACGTGGTGCGGACGATGCAGCTCGGCGCGGAGCCGGCCGGCACGCTCCCGATCACGTGGGACGGCAAAAACAACTCTGCGCAAGCTGCGCCCGTTGGGTCGTACTCGATGACTGTCACGGCGTCGGACGCGAACGGTCAGAGTGTGAACGTGTCGCAAGCGGTAACAGGTGTCGTTTCGCAAGTATCGTTCAATCAAGGTTATCCGGCGCTCACCCTCAGCTCGGGGGCAGTCGCACCGGTGTCGCAACTCGTGAGCGTCGGCACTACGCCGGCTACTCCGTGAGCCACGGCTACTAGGAGGTAGTTATGTCGATTCTCAATGCAATGTACTCGGGTGTGTCGGGTCTGGATGCGGAAGGCGATGCGCTCGGTGTCATCGGAAACAACGTGGCGAACTCCAATACGGTCGGCTTCAAGGAGTCGCGCGCCGTGTTCGAGAACGTGATGGGCTCGACGATCGGCGACCCCAACGCCATTGGCGACGGTGTGCGCATGGCGAGCACGCAACAAATCTTCGCGCAGGGCAGTATGCTCAACACCGGGCAGCCCACCGACCTTGCACTCACCGGCGACGGCTTCTTCGTCGTGAACGGAAACGTCGACGGCCAAAACGGCAACTTCTACACGCGTGCCGGGCAGACGTCACTGAATAGCAGCGGAACGCTCGTGAACCCGGACGGCCTGGCGCTTCAAGGTTACGCGACCCTCCCGAGCGGCCAGCTCTCCTCGCAACTCGGTTCACTCACGCTGCAAACGGCGGCGCTTTCGCCCAAAGCGACCAGCGCGCTGACGGTCACGGCGAACTTGAACGCGAACGCCACTCCGCCTGCGAATCCCTGGGATCCCCAGAACCCGTCCACTACGAGCAATTTTTCGACGACTCTCACCGCGTACGACTCACTCGGCAACTCGCATCAGGTGAGTGTTTACTTCGAGAACACCGGCTCCAATACGTGGACGTACCACGAGCTCGCGAACGGTGGGGAAGTGCAAGGCGGCACCTCCGGGCAAAACGTCGAATTCGGCTCGGGCACGATGACGTTCAACTCGAACGGCTCGCTTCAGTCGGTCACGCCGAGCGGCGGCAGCGTGACGTTCAACGGCGCCCAGCAGCAATCCATTTCGGTGAACCTCGGGACTCCCGTCGCGAACGGCGGTACGGGTCTCGACGGGGCCACCCAATTCGGCGCGGCGAGCGACGTCTCGTCGCAGAGTCAAGACGGGTATGCCTCTGGAGACCTGAGCGGGATCCAGATCGGCCAGGACGGTACGGTCAGCGGTACATACACGAACGGGCAGACGGTCGCCGTGGGCCAGCTGGCGATCGCCAAGTTTGCATCGAACAACGGTCTTGCTCAAGCGGGACAGAACTGCTGGGCCGCGACCGCGGCTTCCGGCGACGCCGCCCTCGGCGCCGCGGGCGGGGGAGGACGAGGTGCGATCTCAACAGGCTCGCTCGAGCAGTCCAACGTCGACATTGCCTCCCAGTTCGTCGACCTCATCGCCCACCAGCGCGCCTTCCAGGCGGACTCGAAGACGATCACGACGGCGGACCAAATGCTCCAAGACCTGATGCAGATCAAGCAGTGAGCCGTCCTCGCGGAACACCATGAGCGAGAGCAAAGACAAGCAGCCCGCGGCCCCGGCCCGTGGTGGGCCGTCGGTCGTCGGGATGATCTTGCCGGCTCTATTCGCGGCTGCGGCCGCGTTTGGCGGGGCAAAGGTCGCTGGTGGGCATCACGCGAGCGCCGAGGCGCCCGAGCACGCGGCTGGCGCCGAGGCCCCGGGCCCGACCCTGGCACTGGAACCCTTTCTTCTCAGTATCGCCGACGCGAACAAGAAGGCACACGCGATGAAGGTCGCCATCGCAATCGAATTCGACCCCAAGGAGAAGGAAGAGGCGCTGAAGTCTTTGACACCGCGCATTCGCGACGCCGCGCTGGGGCACCTCCGGACCGTGCGCTACGAAGACGCGATCGATCCGGCCGGCGGGGAGAAGATGCGCACCGACGTACTCGAACGCCTCCGGGCGGGGGGAGTACCGACCGCGCTCCACGTGCTGATCACCGATCTCGTGGTCCAATGAGCGATGCCGCGAAGTTGCTGAGGTTCGCGGCCGAAGGGGGTCGCGTCCGGCGAGCCGCAGCGGCGCTCGAGCAAGCCAGCCCCCAACTGGCGTCCGCCCTCAGGCGATCGATGCCGTTTCTGGGCAGACATGGGACACCCGTCGCGCTCTGCTTCGCGCGCGCAATCCCGATCGGAGAGCTTCTGGGTGACTTGCCTCGTCCCGTGCACGCGACCCATCTCGTGGTCACGCCGGGGGGTGCGCGCGGAGCCATCATCCTCGACGCCGGCGCCATCGCAATGGTCCTCGACGGTGTCCTCGGTGGCGATGGATCGGCACCGCCGCAGCTCGACGCCGCCGGGCTCTCTTCGCCCCAGGTAGCTCTCGCATCGCGCGTGATCGAAGGCGTGGTCCGCTCGTTTTCCGAGGTGCTTTCCAAGCGCTTCGGGCTCTTGCTCGAAGTTAGCGTCCCCGATGGGGACGACGCGAGTTCTGAGACGGCCCCCATTGTGTGCAGTTTCGAGCTCGGGACCGGCACCCAGATTGGTCGCGTGATGCTCCTGGTCGCCAAGGAGGCCATCCTCGGAGGCGCGGAAGACCGTGCCGACACGTCGGGGAACGCCGTCGACCCTCGGGTCGCCGAAGTTGTGGAGCAAGTGGAGCTGGATCTCGTCGCGGAACTCGCGCGAATGAAAATGAGTTTGGGGCATCTCTCCAGTCTGCGGGTGGGAGACACGATCCGGCTCGATATCCCCGTGGGCGCTGCGATCAACGTTCGCGCCGACGGGCGTGTAGTCTTGCGCGGACATCCCACGACGAGCTCCGGTCAGATAGCCGTTCGAATCGAGAAGTAGTTGAGCGTGCCTCCCCAGATCGCCCGCGTGCCGCGAGCTGGGCGTCGCCTGTGTCGGAGAAGGCGCCCTCTTGCCATCGTGTTGTGCGCTCCATGGTTCGGGCGACCTACACTTCTCCAGCGCCCTGGCGCTCGGCACGTTCGTTGAAAGAGGAGCCGGTATCCCCATGAGTTCTCCCGAAAAGCCCGAAGTGAATTCAAACGAAGGTGCCATCGCGCGCGTCAGCTCTCTCGATCTTCTCCAAGACGTCGAAGTGGAAATCACCCTCGAAATCGGTCGCCGTCGCCTGCGCATTGCCGAGGTGTTGAGGCTAACGAGTGGACAAACTCTGGAGCTATCCAAGTCCGCGGGAGAACCCCTCGACATTTTGGTGAACGGTCGCCTCCTGGGAAGGGGCGAAGCCATCGTCATGGGCGATCGTTACGGCGTCCGAATTACCGAGATCGTGTCCCCGAATCCTCGGGGCGAGTCGTGACCCGAGCTCGCACCGTCGCCATCGGCGTGGCGCTAGCCGCCACCGTGCTGACGCGGATGGCGAGCGCCCAGGCGGACACGCCTCGTGACACGTCGGCGACCTCGGACGGTACGACCCCGCTCGCCCTTCGCCCGAGCAAAGCCCTCCAGTTTTCCCAGGAGCCGCAGGGGCCCGGTCTGGGGTGGAAAGTCGTCTCGATCGTCGCCATCCTCGGTGGCGCGGCTTTTTATCTACGAAAGCGCGCGGCACCGAAGCGTCTCGACGACACAGGACTCACAATCGTCCGCCGCGCCGCGATCGGTTTGCGGAGCGAGCTTCTCGTCGTGAATGTCGAGGGACAGCGACTCCTACTCGGAGTCACGCCGCATTCGATCCAGAATCTTGCTGTCCTCGACGGTGACGTCGCGGCTCCCGCGGCTCCAATGGAGATGCCCGAGGAAGCGCCTTCGGCCTTGGGCGATCGATTCGCTGCGATGCTGAAGGCAGCGGACCCGAACGATAGCGGGCGCGGCACCGACCCGACACGTCGACCGGATTCGAGTCGGGAAGCAGCGCGGCCAGCTGCCGAAGCTATTCGTCAGGACTTGCCGGAGGCCGCCAGAGAGGCCGCGCTCGCCGGACAGGCAAGAGGCCTCGCTGGCTTACGGAGGCGTGGATGATTCCGGACTTGAGCTCACTGAGCGCACCAGGACTCTCGCCTCAGCTCAAGATCCTCGCTCTTCTCACCATACTTTCGCTCCTACCGGCCATCGTGCTCACGATGACCTCCTTCACGCGCATCGTCATTGTGCTTGGCTTCGTGAGGCAGGGCATCGGCACGCAGCAGACTCCGCCCACCCAGGTGCTCGTCGGGCTAGCCATCTTTCTCACGTGCTTCACGATGGGCCCGGTCTTTTCAACGATCGCCCGCGACGCGTACGAGCCGTACGCAGCGGGGACGATAACGGACGTCCAGGCTCTCGAACGGGCCAGCGCTCCGCTTCGGTCGTTCATGCTCCATCAGACGCGCGAGGCAGACCTAGCCCTCTTTTACTCTGCGACGCGGGCTTCCCTGCCGAAGACGGAAGAAGAAGTTCCGCTGCGCGTTGCGGCGCCGGCGTTCGTCGTCAGCGAGCTGACGACGGCGTTCCAGATGGGGGTCCTTGTACTTCTCCCGTTTCTGGTGATCGACCTCGCCGTCTCTTCGATTCTCATGTCGCTCGGCATGATGATGGTCCCGCCGACCACCATCAGCCTACCCGTCAAGCTATTGCTATTCGTCGTCGCCGACGGCTGGCATTTGCTGGTCGGGTCCTTGTTGCGGAGCTTTTCGTGAACCCGGACGAGGCGGTTGCCCTCGTGGCCAGCCTCCTGCGAACGACACTGTTCGTGACTGGGCCGCTCCTCGCCGTCGCTGTGATGGCCGGTGTCGTCGTGGGCATCGTCCAAACGGCGACGCAGGTAAATGAGGCGAGCATCAGTTTCGTCGTCAAGGTCGTTGCCGTCGTCACCGTGGCGGCCGCAATCGGGTCGCAACTGGCAACCTACGTGCTGGACTACACGCGGGCAAGTTTGGACGCGATCGCGAACGTCGTGCACTGATGATCCTTGAGCGGCTAATCGTCGAGAGCGCGGGGCTCTTTGCGCTTTCCGCCAGTCGCATCGCCGGATTCGTGCTCATCTCGCCGTTCCCCGGACAAAACGTGAGTAGGACCCAACGCGCGACCCTCGTGGTCGTGTTGGCTTGGGTCACCATGTCCTTCGCTCCCAACGCCTCCGTTCCCAAAGAACTTGGATTGCAACTCGTGGGACAGGCTGCACTCGAAATAGCGTGCGGTCTGGTTGTCGGTATCGCCTTTCACTTCGTATTTGCGGCCGCCGAAGTCCTCGGCGCAGTGCTCGGGCAAATGACGGGCCTGTCGTCGCCGTCGGTCCTCAATCCCACCATGGACGCGCCCGAGACGGCAATTGCTCGAATTGTCGGCCTGTGCGCCATGCTCCTGGCCCTCTCGGCCGGCGTGCACCGCGTCGCACTCGGCGCCTTGCTCGAGTCGTTTCGCGCGCTTCCGGTCGGGAGTGCGGCCATTCTCGGTGCCCCCGTGCTGCGCTTCGTCGACCTAGGCGCCGATGCGTTCGTCGTGGGCGTGCGCCTCGCCACTCCAATCGTCGGCGTGGCGCTACTCGTTCAGCTCGCTCTCGCCATGGTGTCGCGCGCAGCCCCGTCCGTACAAATCTTCAGCGTCGGCTTCGGCGTCCTATTCGCGAGCGGGATGCTGAGCCTGCTCACCTGCTTCGACGACATCGCCGCTGGACTGAACGCTCACTTCGCGACGCTCGCTCCGTTCATCGACGAGGCAATCGGCGCAATGCGAAAATGAGTTCTCAAGAGGGTGACAAACAGTTCGACCCGACGCCGCACAGGCGCGAAGAATTTCGCAAGCAAGGACGCTTCGCGCGCGCGCGCGATGCGGCCGGCGTCGCGGCCATGATGAGCGTCGTGGGGGCGCTTCTCGGCTCTCGCGCAGCCATCGGCAAGGCTCTCGACCGACTCTTTGCGGCGTCGTTCGGGAACATCGCGGCTATGTCCCACGGTGCCCCCGGAGACGTGTTCCGATTCGCCGGTGAGGCGCTTCTGACGATCGCCGGTCCGGCCTCTCTTGCGGCGTGCGTGGCGGCATCGGTGGCGGGTCTCGCACAGACCGGCTTGCGATTGAACCTCGACGCGATCACGTTCAAACCCGAGCGACTGGACCCCATTGCCCGCCTGAAGCAGATAGCCTCGCCCAAGCAGGCCGTCGTGGAGATGCTCATGAGCATCTTGCGCGTCGGACTGGTGGGCTACGTGGCCTACCGCGCCGCCCTCATCGAATTGCCGCAACTGCTCGAACTGGCTCGAACATCGGTGGATGTCGCAATCCCTCGCATCGTCAGCGCGGTAGTTCACATCGTACTCGACGCTGGAAGCGTACTCGCCGCCGTTGCCGCCATCGACTACGCGCAGAGCCGCTTTCGCATCTCGCAAGAGATGAAGATGACGCGCCAGGAACTCATGGAGGACATGCGCCAGAACGAGGGCGACCCGAAAGCAAAGGCGCGAATAAGAGGGCGAGCGCGCGCTCTGGCAAAGAAGCGGGCGCTCCAGAACGTCAAGAAGGCCGATGTAGTCGTCACGAATCCGACGCACGTCGCGGTTGCTCTCCGTTACGACGCCAAGGACCCTGCACCGGTGGTTCTCGCCAAGGGCCACGACGAAGTCGCGCTGCGGATACGGGACGAAGCGCGCAAATTCGGAATCCCCATCTTGGAGAACCGACGCCTGGCGCGCGCTTTGGACGCCGAGGTTGCGGTGGGGCATCCCATTCCTGTCGCCCACTTCGCTGCCGTGGCGCGCGTTCTAGCGTTCGTGTTCAAGCTCCGCGGCGGGCGCTCGCGCGGCACGCGGCGTGCGTAGTTCGATTGCGTGGCCGCGGAAGTATTCGTAGCACCCAAGGGTCGCAAGTGGGACGCGGTGGTGCCGCTCGGGATCATCGGCGTGGTCCTGATGATGGTGCTGCCATTGCCGCCGCAGCTGCTGGACCTCCTGCTCGCCTTTTCGCTGGCCCTCGCTGTCGGCGTGTTCTTGACGGCGCTCTTCATCGAGGAAGCCCTCGAGTTCAGCGCCTTCCCCGCGTTCGTTTTGATTGCGACCCTCCTGCGCCTCAGTCTTAACGTAGCGACGACCCGCCTGATTCTGCTGCACGGCGGTGAGGGGCAGGGGTCGGCGGGCTCCGTCGTGGAGGCTTTCGGACGCTTCGTGGTCGAGGGCAACGTCCTCGTCGGGCTCGTGGTTTTTCTCATTCTGACGGTCATCAACTTCGTCGTAGTGACCAAGGGCGCCGGTCGCGTGGCCGAGGTCGCCGCACGCTTCACGCTCGACGCGATGCCCGGGAAGCAGATGGCCATCGACGCGGATCTCTCTTCCGGAGCCATCACCAGCGATCAGGCGCGCACGCGTCGCAAAAGGCTGGAGCGCGAAGCGGATTTCTACGGCGCCATGGACGGCGCGAGCAAGTTCGTTCAAGGCGATGCAATCGCCGGTCTGCTCATCACCGGGATCAACCTCACGGGGGGATTGATCCTCGGGGTGATGCGCGGGATGGACCTGGCGAAGGCCGCCGAGACGTTCTCCGTGCTGACCGTCGGAGACGCGCTCGTGTCGCAGCTTCCGGCGCTCCTCGTTTCAGCCGCATCCGGCATCGTGGTGACCCGAAGTGCGACGGGCGACCAGATCGGGCGCGCGTTCGCGCAGCAGCTCTTGGCCAGGCGTCGACCGGTCGTCATGACCGCCGGGATTCTGACGCTGCTCGGATTGATGCCGGGGATGCCGCTCCTCCCGTGCTGGGCGCTGGCGGGTGGGCTCGTACTCTTGGCGCGCCGGGCGTCGAAGGCGACGGAGGATGCGGTCGTGGCGAAGAGTGCGACCGACTCGGCGGCAGAGAAAAAGCGCAACCCTGGCGACGAAGTGGACGCGGCGCTCGCTCTAGACTTGCTCGCGCTCGAAGTCGGCTATGAGCTCGTCGCCACTGTGGATGCGAGCCGCGGCGGCACGCTGCTCGATCGGATGGCCGTGTTGCGGCAGCAGGTGGCCCGCGACCTCGGCATCGTCGTGCCGCCGGTGCACGTCAGCGACAACCTTCAGCTTCCGCCGGGTGCATACCGCGTCCTCGTAATGGGCAACGAGATCGGATCGGGCCAGTGCAAGGCGGGGCGCCTGCTGGCGATCGAACCCACGGGCGGTTCCTCACCGCTCGAAGGGGAACGCACCGTGGACCCCACGTTCGGCATGCCCGCAAGATGGATCGCGCAGCGCGACAAGGAGCTCGCGGAGGCGCTGGGCTACACCGTGGTCGACCACGCCACCATCATCGCGACTCACCTCGGCGAGTTGCTACGCACCAATTCGCACAAGCTTCTCGGTCGCCAAGAGGTGCAGCACCTGCTCGACCTGCTGGCGCGGACCGCGCCGAAGCTGGTCGACGACGTGGTTCCGAATTTGCTCTCACTCGGAGACGTGGTTCGTGTCATGCGCAACTTGGTCCGCGAAGGGGTTTCGGTCCGCGATACGCGGACTATTCTCGAATCGCTCGCCGAGCTGTCCGCGCAGACCAAGGACCCCGAGCAGCTCACCGAACTCGTACGCGAGCGCCTCGGCGCCCACATCACGTCGCGGCTCCGCGGATCCGACGGGTCCGTCACCGCATTGGCGCTCGACCCCCGTCTCGAGGAAGTCCTTCGGCGCTCGCTGCGCGATATTGCCTCCGGCGCTGGGGGTGCACTCGACCCCGAGGTCCTACGTGCGTTGACGGTCAACGCCGAGAAGGCGGTAGCCAAGGCCTCTGCGACGGCGATTCCGTGCATCATCTCGCCGCCGGACCTGCGGCGCTACGTGCGCGCAATCTTCGAGCGAAAGCTTCCCAACGTCACTGTCGCCTCGTTTCGCGAGGTCGACCCAACTGTGCCGCTCCGCATCGTCGAGCGGTTGTCCGTCCAATAGTTCGCGATTGCGCGAGAAGTAAAAGGAGTCGAAGCATGAGCCCCCAGCTCTTCCGTGGTCGAAACGTCGTGGAGGCCCGCCGCGCCGCCCTCGAGCAACTCGGTCCAGAGGCCGTCGTGCTGACCACACGGTCTGTCGCGCGCACTGGTATCGGTGGCTGGTTTGGTGCTTCCGACGTGGAGCTTGCTGCGACGCTCCCCGAGAATTCCCACGAAGCGCCTCCGGCGGCGGATCCGCCCGCGCACTTCGCGCCCGGCGCCTACTTGACGGGGACGTCGGCGACAAGGCCCATCTCGGACGTGGCGGCGTTGCGAGCCGAGCTCAAAGGCGACCTTCGCTCGCTGAAGACGATGCTGGCAAAGACCGGGGATTCCGCGGAACTCGCAGCCGAAATCGCTCAGCTTCGTGAGCTCGTCGAGACGATCGTCGGCGCTAAGCCGGGGCGCGACAGGGCCGCGACGGACCTTCGATCCTTCGGCATCGAAGGACCCGTCGTTCAGGCGATTGCCCGCGCGCTGAAAGGAAAGGCTTACGGTGACGCGTCGCTTCGCGACGAGCTAGCCCGCATCCTTCAAACCGCGGCATGGCCGCTCGAGGCGGAGCCCACCATGATCGCGGTCATCGGCCCGAGCGGTGTCGGAAAGACAACGACGGCTGCAAAGCTTGCGGCGCGCGCGCGTATGGACGGGAGGACCGTCACACTCGTGGGGTGCGATTCGTTTCGGGTCGGCGCCGTGGAGCAGCTGGCCTGCTACGCGGACCTGATGGGTGCTGAGCTGACGACGGCGGAGACTTCGGACGAGCTTCGCAAGATCGTCGATAGCGCGCGGACCGACGTCGTCATCGTCGACACGTCGGGGCGGCCGCCGACCGCCGATGGGGTGGAGATCGCGCTCGCCCCCCGTCGTTCTACTCAGCGAACCGACCGAAAGCGTCATGTCCTGCTCTGCGTACCTGCGACTCTGCGGGCCAACGATGCCGCGCGGATATCTCGTCGATACGGGGCGCTGACTCCCACGGCGGTGGCCATTACGAAGATCGATGAAACCGACTCTCCCGCAGGCATCGTGCACGCGAGCTGGGCGTCGAAGCTCCCGGTCTCCGTCATGTGCTTTGGTCAGCGAGTTCCGGAGGACATAGCGCCGGCCACGGTTCAAGCCCTCGTGGATTACGTCGCGCCGCGGAGCGCAGCATGACCATGGCCGTCATCGCCGAAGCCGAGTCGCGCGCCCGTCGCTCGATGAACCGCACCGAGTACGAGCGCTTCTTGCCGCTCGTGCGACGCACGGCCATGCGCCTCGCCCGGCGTGTCCCCGCGACGATCACGGTGGCTGACCTTGTCGGTTACGGGTGGGTCGGTCTCATGGAAGCCTACCAGCGCGCGGCGAACATGCCGGAAGAAGAGTTCGAAGCGTACGCGCTTTACCGCGTGCGAGGCGCGATGCTCGACTATCTGCGCAGCCTCGATCCCGCAACGCGGGACCTCCGCAAGGCGTCGAAGCGCGTGGCACATTCGATCCGTGGACTCTCCCAGAGGCTGGGCCGAGAGCCGGAGGAGGAAGAGATCGCCGAGTCGATGGGGATGCAGCTACGGGGGTATCGAGAACTCCTTGAGAAGATCGCTGCCGCCGGCATGGCGCGCCTGGAGCTACTCGACCTCGATGACGTCGAAGTGGAGAGCGCAGGCGAAACGATAGACGATACCGTCGCGAAGCGCCGCCTCGCCGACGCAGTAGCCATCGCGATGGATACCCTTCCGCCGAAGCTGCTGCAGGTCCTCGCGCTCTACTACCAGGAGGGGTGCACCTTAAGGCAGATCGGCGCCGTGCTCGGCGTCGGTGAATCCCGCGTCTCGCAGCTCCATACCGAAGCCATTCACCGCCTTCGCGCTGCGGTCGGGAGAGAGTAACGTGTCGGACGGCATCTACGTCGCGCTGAGCGGGGCCATTGCTCAGACCATGAACCTCGACGCCACGGCGGCGAACCTCGCCAATGCCAACACCGACGGCTATCAGCGGGTCCGTCCGGTGTTTCGGGAGGAACTCGCGCGTGCGGGCGCCGCTCAGCCTGGATCGCACTATTCTTCTCTCTACGGGTCTGCCCTCGACACGACCCGGGGTGGCCTTCGTCCGACCGGGAACCCCCTCGATTTTGCGATGCCGGAAGGCACGTATCTCGCGGTCTCGACGTCTCGCGGCGAGTGCTACACGCGTGCCGCGTCCTTGCGAGTCGGCCCCGACGCAGTGTTGCGCACTGCCCAAGGAGACGCCGTTGTCGGGGAAGACGGCAAGGCGATCAAGCTCGCTGGCACCACCAGCGCCGTTCGGATCGACGACTCGGGCCAGGTCTGGCAAGGAGGAGACGTGAGTGGTCGAGTGAAGCTCGTCACTTTCGCGCAACCGTCGAGTCTCACGCACGCGGGAGGCCCGCTGCTGCAGGCAACAGCTGCTGCAGGCGCGATGGCCCCCTCGCGCGGTCCGCTCCAGATCGGTCAGATCGAAGAATCGAATGCGAACATGGTCGGCGCAATGACCGATCTGGTCTCGACCACGCGTAACTTCGAAGCCCTTCAGAGGGTCATCGACATCTTTCGCGACGTCGATCAAAAAGTCGTCACAACCGTCCCGGACGCCGAGCAATGAATCCGCTGCGTCGCGACACGCCGTGTGCACCGGTCGACCCGACGCGGGTCACGGTTTACGACTTGGACCGTATCGCCGCGCTGCAGTCACTTCTTTCGACCCTCAACGATCCGCGCGCCGGCGCGGACGTGCTCGCGCGCCACATCGCGGCGATTCCCGTGCTCAAGGCCCGTGTGGAGTGCCGCTTCAAACAATGCCATCCGAACTTCAAGAGGCACGGGCTCGCACAACAGATTGCCCTTCTCGGAAACCGAGTCCTCGAAGGAATTCTCCTCGAAGTCCTCGAGGACCTCGTCATGCTGCACAGCGACGTGGAGCCCTCCAAACGATACGCGTTCTAGACGAAGTCCCTGTCGCCGAGTCCTTCGCAGTGCGGCCCGAGCGTTGCTTGTTGATCGAGCATGCGAATCGGCGCTGAATCGCTTGCAGTTGCGCGGCCTCCCGTGCGCGAGGTGCAGGCGGAGCGCACTCCGGCTTCGATGGGGGAGATTCGAGCTGCGATCGGGCGTGCCCTAGAAGCCGCGACGGGCCGCCGACCGAACGGGCGAACCGTCGACGTCTTGGCTGCGCAGGTATCGCTCGAGACCGCGCATGGCCAATCGATGTTCAACTTCAACTTCGGGGGCATCAAAGGGGCGAGCCAGCGCGGCGAAACCGCCAACTATTTGACGCGCGAGGTTCTTGGCGGCCATGAAGTCCAACTTCAGCAGGGCTTCCGCGCCTACGGATCGCTCGACGAAGGCGCTCGCGACTACATCTCCGTGCTGAGCGCCCATTTTCCGCAGGCCTATGCACAGGCAGCAGCGGGGAATGTCGACGGCTTCGCGCACGCGCTGAAACAATCTCATTATTTCACGGCATCGGAAGACCAATACGCGGCGGGCCTGCGCGCCGCAGCGGGCCAGGCCGCCCAAAGCCCCGCTGCGGCAGCCATTGCGCCGGTCCCTATGGGCCTGGCGACCTCCGCGGAGCTGTCGCGCGTGCTCGACGCCATCGCTTCGACGGCTGCGCAGATCGCGGACCCAGACCCGAAAGAATGACCAGGGACTAAAGGGTCGCCGGAAGCCGCCGTTCCCTACTCATGATGATGCCGGCGTAATCACCCGGCTCGAACCCGACGCCACGAAGGCGTCGAGCCACCTCCAAGAAGGAGTTACTGCCATGTCTATCTATCTGCAAACGAACGTTTCCTCCATGGTCGCCGAGGGGAACTTCAACCAAAACCAGATGGCCATCCAAAACAGCTTCACGCAGCTGTCGAGCGGCTACCGGATCAACAGTGCTGCGGATGACGCAGGCATGCTCGGTATGTCGAAGGTCCTGAACAGCCAGGTTCAGTCTTACACCGTGGCCGCTCGAAACACCTCAGACGCCTCCAGCATGGTGCAAACGGCTGACGGCTCTGCGGGTCAGATCTCCGACCTCTTGACGCGCATGCGCGCGCTGGCCGTCGAGGCGCAGAGCGGCTCTTCGAGCGCGGCCGACGTCGCCAACATGGGAACTGAGTTCACTGCGGACCTCAACGAAATCGACCGGGTCGCGGGCGACGCGACGTTCAACGGCACGGCCCTGCTGGCGGGCGCCGCAACCACCGTCAACTTCCAAGTCGGCATCAATGGCGGCGCGAACGACCAGATCTCCGTCGGCTTCGGCGGTTTGGACTCGACGGGCCTGGGCGTCAACGGTCAGACCGTCAACTCCGCCAACATCTTGACGACGCTCGACAGCGCCATGTCGACGCTCAACACCGCGCGCGCGGCCTTCGGTTCGACGATGAACCGGCTGACCTACGCGTCGAATCAGATTCAGTCCACGTCGACCAACCTGGCTTCCGCGCTCAGCAACATTCAGGACGTCGACGTCGCCGCCGAGAGCTCGGACCTCGCTCGCGAGCAAGTTCTCGCGCAAGCGGGTGCCTCGGTGCTCTCGCAGGCGAATCAGTCGCCCCAGCTCGCGCTCAAGCTGCTCCAGTAACGATCGAACATTC
>JBAULD010000746.1:0-3481 GCA_049578005.1 Polyangiaceae bacterium | reverse complement strand
GGTTTGGTCCGACCGATCCAGCCGAAGGCAACGGCTCGTCTCCCCGTTCAAGGGCCCGCTCGCGGCCGCCCGGGTACGGCGGTGGACGGAGCGCACCCTCGAAGTCGAGCGGCAGACCGGTCGCTCGAAACCCACGCAAGCGATCGCGTACCTGATCGAGCGCCACCTCCCCTCGGCGTGCCAAGGGGTCGCGCTGCTGCACAAACTCGACGATAGTTCCCTTGTCCCGGGAGCGATCGATCGCGCCGCGGAGTCGCGCAAGCGCCTGCTCCGCGGGCTCGCTTGGGGCCCGGAGCGTGTAGTCGGGCACGGACGCGTAGATCCACCGGCCGTTCGGGTGTCGGCCGACGACGATGCGGTCGCGGTTGGGGTGGTCGAGCACCGCGAGGCCCGGCGCGCCGTCCTCGGGGCGGACCTGGTAGCCCGCTCGCTTCGCGTAGTCGGCGAGATCGACAGAGCGTTTGAAGAGTTCGAGCTCGGGATCGTGCAACTTGTTCATGGGAGGCTCCAGACACAAAGAGGTGGCGGCCACCCGCGCGGGCGGGCGCGGGCGAAGGAGGCGCGACCCTGGTGGCAGGGCGCGGGAGGTCAGATTGCGAGGGTCATCGCTCGGGAGCGGCGCGATCGCGCGGCCCGCTCGCCAGCGACAGGATGAAGTCGCGCTCGACGCATTGAAGGATGTCGTTCCAATCCTTCGCTCCCGCCGGCGTGTCGCGTCGGAAGTTTAGGCGAGGCAGGGTGCGCGTCAGCGCCTCGATGCGGCTCGCGATCTTGTGGCCCGCCTCGTCGGAGTCGACGGCGGCCACGACGATCGCTGCCGGCGCAAGGCTCGCGAGAAGCCGACCGAGTAGCTGCATCTGTGTGCCGCTCGGCGTTCCCGCCGTGCTGACGTAGCGGGCTGCGACTCGGTACAGCTGGTAGTGGCTGAGCGCGTCGATGGCGCCCTCGGTAATGACGAGCCCATCGTCGCCGGGGAAGGCCCGGCTTTGCCAGACGGTCTTCTTGCCCCCCGATGCGAAGCCCGTGAAGCCTCGGTTTTTGATCTCGAAGCCGGTCAGCGCGCCGGAGTCGTAACGATGCGCGAAGAGCACGTTGCCGCGCGCATCGACGCGCCAGGTGCCCGCGAAGCGCGGGTCGGACAAAGTCTCCGGGCGAAGGCCCCGCGCGCTGAGGTAGTCGCACGTTACCGCGACGCGTGCCGCTTCGAACACCTCGGCCACCGGCCGCCGGTCCGCGGGCGCCGATCGTCGCGGCAGCTCGAAGGTCTCGGGCAAAGGGCGCGCCATGCCGAGCCACGATCGGAGCTCCTTCCGGACCGAACCGAGAGAAGGATGCCGGCCACGCCGCTGGACGAAGTCGACGATCGTGCCGTGGTCGCGATCGTCGCGGACGGAGAAGTAGGTCCAGTGTCCGTCTCGATCCTTGCGCACGACGATCTTGTCGTCGGTCGCCGGATGCCGGAGCACGTGGCTCGCGACGCTGCTCTCGTGTCGACTGCGGCGGTAGCCGTACCGGTCGGCCGCGTAGTGGAGAAAGTGAATGTCGCTCTTGAACCGATGCAGTTCGTCGTCGTGCATGGCGGGGACTCCTGGGAAGAAAGAGCGCCGCGAGACGCGTTCGCACGCCCGCGGCGCCGAGGCCCCCGAAGGGACCCCGGCGCTTTGGGCTGGCGGCGCCGCCGCGCTATTCGGTCTGCGCCGCGTCCTTGGGGTCGAACTCCCGCAGCTGGATGGTGGTGTCCCCGAGCCGGGCCGGCAGATAGTCGAACCGAAGATTGTAGGAGCCGTCCTTGTTCTGAAAGCCGACGCCAATCCGGGTCCACCAGGTCTTCTTGTCGTCGCCCACGGTTCGCTCTACGGCGCCGAGGATTTGCATCATTTTCTTGTCGTTCATGATTCTTGTCCTTTGTTTGAGAGCCGCTCTCTCGAGCGGCGCTCGTTTCGCTCGCTGCGGGACCACCGGAGCTCCTCGAGAGGCTCGCCCTGCATTCACGGAGGGGCAGTCCCCGGCTGCCGGGGAGACCGTGAAAGCAGAAGGGCGAGCCCCCGAAGGGCGGCGCCCGCCGTCTCGAAGGCGCGACCAAGGGGGGCCCGCGCGAAACGAGCGCCGCTCGGGAGAGCTGCGTGCAGAAGGGCAAGTCGTGGACGACGGGATGCGGGTGTGAGCACGGCGCGCTGCCGTGGGGAATGCGGGCGATCCAGGAAGGCCCGGAGTCACGGATCGGGTGGACGGCGCTGGGGACGGCTCGCTCGGGCGACTCGGTCGTGGCCGGGCCGCACGGGTGGTTCCAAGCGCCCTTCGCGATTCGTGCGGTCATGGCGAGACTCCGACCGCGGGCGGCGGCTCCACGAGCTCGCGGCCGGCGGCCTCTTCGATCGTGAGCAAGAGAGCGCGGCAGACTTCGTCGAGCGCCCGGCACTGGGCCTCCACCGCGAGGACTTCGAGTCGCATGGCGCGCAGGCGCCTTCGGCCCTTGGCTTTGCTGCGGGCGAGATGGCGGCGCGCCTTGACGAGCTCGCGCTCCACCACACGGCCGCGGCGTTCGAGGCGCGCGGATCGTTCGAGCGCTTGATGCAGGTCTCTCTGGAGCACGAAGATCTTGTGCGCTTCGGCGATCGGCGCCACGGCCTGGAGGGCCTCATGGAATGGAGTACAAGGGGCATCGTTCGGGGGCATTGGCGGGCTCCTTATCGGGATATCGGGACAGGGGATTTCGGTATCGCCAGGATGGCTTCCTCGAGGCGATCGACGTCGCGCACGACGGGCAGGCGCGAGAGTTCGGAGAGTGAGGCGCGCACGCTGCGAAGGAAGGTCTGCGCCGGCGAACTCGCTGCTCCCGTCGAAGCCTGGGCGCGGGCGAACTGCGCGAGCTGGACGACCGCGTGAAGGAGGAGCACGAGGTCCTCGAACGCCTTGCGGGTGAAGGCCGATGTCAGCGTGGGCGCCTGCCACGCCGCGGCCGCACCGTTCTCTGTTTGCAGGGCACCACACGACGCGCACCAGACGGTGCGGGCCGCGCCGGGAGCATGGTCCAGGGCCGCGTGGAGGCGGCTACTCTCAGGGTGCGCGCACGTCGCGAGAGTGGCCGCGAGGGTGCCGAGCGAGCGAGGAGCGAGGGGCTCCTCGGTGGGAGCGATCGATCGAGATAGGGTGTTCATGGGGTTCGTTGTCTTCCGGGGGTTGGGGAGCGCGCGTCTGAGGCGTTTGACTTGCGGGACGAGCAGCGAAAGGCCGAGCGGGACCGGCCTTCCGGCGATGAAACGGCGCATCGCGGGCAAACCGGTCCCTTCGCGGCGCGCCCTTGAGGGCGGCCGGGGCTAGTAAGGAAACGAGCGGAGACTCGGAGAGATGGAGCGCGCGCTAAGGCAGGACGGCGGGCCTCGGCGCCGGAGGCGAAAGGGCAATGGGCAAGTGCACGAGCAGGCGGTCAGGGCCCCACGTGCGATCGCTTGGGGGCGCGACGATGGGCGCGTCCTCTAGC
>JBAULD010000745.1:0-5881 GCA_049578005.1 Polyangiaceae bacterium | reverse complement strand
GTCTCGACGAGAATCACAAGGCTTCTAGCGCTCCGAATTGAGGGTGAGCTCCGACGAGGCGCTGTCGGCATCCGCTTGCAACGTTCACCCTGAACCACATCGTCGCTTGACATGGGGAGGGCGGCTTCTCGCTCAACTCTCTTTCCTTCGGAGTTGTGTCCGAGCTAGCATCGTAGTGTTGGGGACAGCGTAGTTCGCGCGCCGCCCCGGAGGCATTGAGATGCAATCGCCGCCGCTTCGGCGCGGAGCCACCGCGCAGAGCGCCGAAGCCTTCACCTTCGAGGGTCGGCTCGACAACGAAGAATCCACGTTGGATGCGATCCTCGCGTCGATGGGACGCGGCACCCTCCCTGCGGGCACGTGGGAACGATTGTTCGCCGCGTCCCAGCGCGACGGGCGGCTGAGCGAGCTCGCCTTTGCCTTCGAGAGCGTATCGCAAGGAAAGCGACTGAAAGCGCTGGCGCCCGCGCTCGCCGCCGAGTTCCTCTTCCAGGCCGCGTGCTTCTTCGGGGATGCTTTCGGCGACGAGCTCGGGGCGGTCCCCTACCTCGAGCGGGCCCTCGCTGCGTTGCCCGCACATTGGGGGTCTTTCGCCAAGGTCGAACAGATCCTGCGCAAGACCCAGCAGCCGAAGAAGCTCGCGGAGGTCTACGCGAAGGTCGCCCAGCACCGGCCGCGGGGTGAGCAGCCCGCACTCCTCCGCCGCGCCGCGGAGCTCTTGATCGAGACGGGAGGTCCCGAGGACAAGGTAATCGAGCTCTTGCAGCACATTCTGAGGCTGGAGCCCGGCGACGAGCAGACCCGAGCGCAGCTCGAGGCCCTTTGCATCAAAGGAAACCGCCTTCGCGACGTCGTCCGGCTCAACGAGCAGGCCCTCGCCGCCGAGCCTCCCCCGGACGACGCGACGCGCGCGAAGCTCCTCTCGCGCATCGTCGAGGTGTACGCCGACCGGCTGCACGAGCCTGAGCGGGCGATGCCGCACGTCGAACAGCTGCTGGCGCTCGATCCTTCGAGCGAGCAAGGGCGCAGGGTGGCCCAGAAGCTGGTCGTCGTGAAGGGGCTTGCCGGCCGCGCCGCCTCGGCGCTCGCGAACTCGTACGAGGCCTCCGGACCCGCCGCGGAAGTCGCTCGCTACGTGACCATCGAGCTCGAGAACACGCGCGGTCCGAAGCGCGCCTCGCTCCTCGCGAGGCTCGGCAAGCTCAGAGCCGAGCGAATGGGGGATGACGCGGGGGCGTTCGAGGCCTTCGAGCAGGCGCTCGCGATCGACGCCGACGCCGACGATCTGCGCGGTGCGTACTTCGCCCTCACCCGCAAGCTCGGTCGCTTCGCGAACGCGGCCAAGACTCTCGGGCGCGTGCTGGCCACGGTCAGGAGTCCGACCGTCAAAGCCAGGGTGGGCGCGCAGCTTGGCGAATCGCTTCTGCGGAGCGGCGACGCGAGACGAGCGAAAGCGACGCTTGCCGGAGTCCTCGCCGCTCCCGAGGCACCGATCGACGCCCTGCTCGCTGCGTCGACCGCGCTCGCAGAAATTCACGCGGCGGAGAACGACAAGCACTCTCTGGCAGATGTCCTCGAGCGGATCGTCGCGCTGGATCCCGACCCGGACAAACGACAGGCAGCGGACGAGCGGCTGGCTGCTCTCGCCATGGAGGCGGGCAACGTCGATCGCGCGATCGCCGCGTACGAACGGCTGCTGTCCACGAGCGCCCGACCCCGAGCGCTCGCCGCTTTGGCGCCGCTCTACCAGGTGAGTGGGGACCCCGAGAAACACGCGCGCCTGCTCGAGGAGCAAGCGAAAGATACGCAAGACCCGGCTCTCGCGCGCGACCGGATGATGCGCGCCGCGGAGGCCCGCGCCGGAGCAACGGGCGACCCTGCGGCGGCCATCGCGTCCTGTCGCGCGTTGATCGATCGATTTGGCCCCGCCCGAGACGTACTCGCGCTCCTCATCCCGCTTCTCGAGGCGCAGCGCAAGTGGCCGGAACTTGGCCGCGCCCTCGCCGAGGAGGCCGCGTTGACCAGCGGTCCGGAGTGCGCGCAAGTGATGTCGCGTCTCGGCGCCCTCCGTATGCAGCGCCTGGCCGACTCCCCTGGAGCGATCGAGGCCTTCCGAGAGTCGTTGAGCTTGGACCCCGCCGACAAGACCGCCAGGATGATGCTCGAGAGGCTGACGGTGATCGGCGATCACCGGCTCGCGGCTGCGCGCGTGCTCGAACCGGTGTATCGGGCGCAGGGCGCGAACGGGGCGTTGCTCAAAATGCTCGAGCTCCGCGGCACGCTCGAGCCCGACGTCGACGATCGGCTGGCGTCGCTTCGAGAAGCCGAGCAGTTGGCCGAGGGAGGTGAGGTCGGGCGGGCGGCCGAGATTGTCGGCCGAGCGCTGTCCGACGCCGTGGCGTACAACCGTGCGCTGGGAGAGTGGCTCGATCGGCTCGACGCGGTGGCGGCTCCGGGTACGGAGGCAAAGCGGCGCGCCACGATCCTCGGCAACGCGCTCGGCGATCGCGAAGTCACGAGCGACGATCTCAGCGGGTTGACGAAGCGAGCGGCGGAGGCCTACGCCTCGGCGGGCGAGGCCGAGACGGCGATCTCGCTCTATCGCCGTGCCCTCGCGTTCGAGCCGCATTCGGCGGAGTTGCTCTCGCGCGTCGACGACTTGCTGCGTGATCAAGGGAGCCCCAACGAGAGGATCGCCCTCTATCGCGCGGCCCTTGCTCCCGCGGGAACCTCGCGACGGCGCGAGCTCTTGCACCGCGTGGGCGCGATCGAGCGCCACGACCTCGGCGACACGACGGCGGCGATCCAAACCTATCGCACCGCGCTCGACGACGACGCGGGCGACACGGACGCAGAGACGGCGCTTGCCGAACTTTACGCACAAACAGAGCAGTGGAACGAGCTATGCGCACTCCTCGAGACTCGTCTCCTTCGCGTCGAAGGAGATGCGGCCCGGGCAACGCGCGCGACGCTCGCGGCGGTCGCTTCGGCGCACGGTGACGAGGCGCGCGCACGCGCCCAGTGCACACGGCTCCTCGAGGAGCCCGAGCTCTCGCCGGAGCACCTCGATGCCGTCGCTCTCGCCGCCGTGGCGCTCGACGACGCAAAGCTCGAGCGGGCCGTTTTGCAGCGGCGCGTCGAGATGACGCAAGACCCGCGCGAGCAGATCGTTTGGCTCGATCGGTTGGCGGAGCTCGACGAGCAGCGTACCGGCGACTTGGAGGCCGCGGCGAGCGCATGGAAGCGAGGAGCCGGGTTGGCGGAGGCGGCGGGCGAAGACGAGCTCGCGCGACGGCTCTACGCGCGCGCACGAAGGGTGGCCCCCGAAGATCGGGAGATTACGGCACGCCTCGCGCTGCTCTCGGAGCGCGCGCAAGTCTGGGAGAACCTACCGCTCCTCTACGTCTCGCTCGGCGAACAGAGCGCCGACGAAGCCGAGCGCGTCGACCTCTGGCTGCGGGCAGCTCGCGTCCTCTCCGAGCGGCTCGGCGACGCCGCGGGGGCGGCCGACCGCGCCCGAATCGTTTTTGAAGTCACGCCGCTGCGGGCCGACGTGCTCGCGGCGTTCGAGGAACTGAGCGTGGCGGCGGGCGCGATCGACGCGTTCGAGGTCGCGGTCGTCGGCGCGCTCGTGCGCCTTGAGGCGGCCGGCGGGCTCGACGGAGAGCCGCGCTCACGGTTGCTCCTGGCGCGGGCTCGAGCGCTCGCCGGCGACGCGACGAGACTGAGCGACGCCGCGACCGCGTACCGAACGATTCTGGACGATCCGAACGTCGACCGCGAGCAGTTGGCCGGCGCGTTGACGGCGTTCGAAGCGCTGCTCGCCCGAGACACCGACTCCCCTCGACTGCGAGCCGACCGTCGGTGGCTGCTCGAGTGGCGGGCGGAGCACGCCTCCGAGGAAGAAAGACCGGCGCGACTCCTCGACTGGGCGCGCGCAGAAGAAACGACGTTCGCAGATCCGGCGCAAGCGCTCGCGCTCCACCGGCGCGTCCTGGGCCTCGATCCGGATTCGGACGAAGCTCTCGCGGCAATGACGCGGCTCGCGCTCGCCACGGGCGACACCGACGCGGCGCTCACGGCCTTGGCCGCCCGGCGCGATCGGGCGGACGGCGCGGCCCGCACCGGCATCGAGCTCGAGATCGCTCAGGTACTCCTGGAGCGAACGACTCGCTGGCACGAAGCACTCGCCGCCCTGCGCGCGGTCCTCGCCGATTCGCCGAACGATCCGACGGCGCGCACGTTGGCCGGCCGACTGCTCGAGCAGGAGTCGACCCGTAGCGACGCGATTCGGATGCTCGAACAAGCCTGCGAGGCTACGGAGGACGTCGCGGCTCGTGCGGAGATCCTAACCCGGCTGCTCGACGCGCCAATCGAGGGGATCACCGACGCGCGGCGCCGGTGGTTCGAGCGGCTGTCCGATTTGCAGCGCGAGCAGGATGGTCCCGAGACCGCGATGGCCACCGCGGTTCGGGCGGCGCGCGAGATGCTGTCGGTCCCGGCGCTTTGGGATCGGGCCGAAGCGCTGGCGCGAACGCTCGCGCGCCCCGAGGACATGGCCGCGCTCTACGAGGAAGTGCTCGCGCGCCCTCTGACCAACGACCAGGCGCGAACCATCGGCGAGCGCGCAGTGCAGTTCTACGAGGAATGGTTCGAGGATTCCGGCCGGGTGGTTCGCATCCTCGAGCGGGTGCTCGAGCTCGACGCGACGGCGGACTGGGCGTTCGACCGGCTGAAGCTCCTTCTCGACGCCGCCGAGCGTTGGGACGACCTATTCGCTCTCTACGACCGCACCCTCGCGCTGGCGAGCGAGCGAACACGGCTCTCCCTTCTCGAAGACGCCGCGCAGACCGCGAAGGATTTCGCCAGCCGTCCCGACCGCGCCATCGACTACCTCGAACAGCTGAACAAGCTCAGGCCCGGGGACGCGAAGGTCACGAGTGCGCTCGAGCGACTGTACGAGCGACAGGGCCGTCATCGCGAGTTGGTCGGGCTCCTCACGACACGGCTTCCGACCCTCGCGCGGGACGAAACGCTGCGGACGAGGACGCGCATCGCCGTCCTGTGGCTCGACGGGCTGAAGGATCCGGACGCGGCCTTCGAGGCCATCGAGCCCGTGCTCCGGCGGGGCGATGCGCCAGCGAACGGCGCGACGCCGGAGGTCTGGCCGCTGCTCGAGCGGATCCTGGCCGCGGCCCCTCCCGACCCGGAGCCGCCCCGCACCTCCGCGCCCCCGCCCCGCGCCAGCGAGCGACCTCGGTCGAAGCGGCCGCGCAAGTCGGAGCCGCCGGCGTCCTCGCCCACTTCCGTGCGCCAGCGCGTCGCGGCGAGTCTGCGCGAGCACTACGCGCATGCCGGGCAAGACGCGGATCTCGTTCGGATGCTGCTCGTCGAGCTCGAGGCGGTCACGACGGCCAAGGAGCGCGTGCGCCGGCACCTGCAGATCGCGGACAGCTACGAGAAGCTCGGAGAGCTCGGGAGCGCGCTCGAGCAGGTCGGGTTCGCGGTCGCGCTCGACCCCCACGACGAAGCCAAGCGCACAAAGCTCGCGCAACTCGCGGAGGGCGCCGATCGGCTCGAGCGGTTTACGGAACTCCTCACCGCCGCTGCGGAGGCGTCCGACGACCAGGCGCTCTCCATTGCGCTCACCATGCAAGCGGCGACGGTTCGGGCCGATCGGGTCGGAGACGCCGCGGGCGCGATAGCGCTTCTCTCGTCCGTTCTGACCACGCCCAAGCTGGGCGACGATGATCTGCTCGCGGCTGGACGCAAGCTCGAACCGCTGCTCGAGGCCGCCGGGCGCGACGACGAGCGGCTGGACGTCGTCGCGCAGATCGCCGCAGTGGAGCCGGACGCCGGCGCGCGTCGCGAAGCGCTGGGT
>JBAULD010000744.1:0-1501 GCA_049578005.1 Polyangiaceae bacterium | reverse complement strand
GGCGAAAGGGGCTTCTCGCGCGGGGTCGGTGTCCTCCTGGTACGAGCCAATCTCTGCGTCCATCTTCACTTCTTCGAACGTGGGTGTCGTCCAAGTCATGGGCCGAGAGTGTACTTCCAGCCGAGCTGCGATGCACGTGGAGTGGTCTCCTACGCAAGGTAGCCTGCGGAACGGCGGGGTCGTCCAAGAAGTCGCTCAATGCGCCGACGAGGGCAGCGGGGCGCTCGTGATGAGGGTAGTGGCCGCATCCTTCGAACACGGTCACGCGGATACCGTGGACATAGTTCGTGAGGGCCCGAGCATGGTGGACCGGGATGATCGGGTCGCGGTCGCCCCAGAAGACGGCGATCGACGGAAGACGTGAGAGCTCGTGGGCGCGCTGGAAGAACGAGCGCCGCTGACCGCGCCAATCGACGATGTCTCGAACCGTACGCGCGAAGGCCCGCGCAGATCCACGTTGGGCGTTCATCGCGCTCAGTCGCTCGATCTCGTCTCGCGGGACGACGCGGGTCACCTTCAGAGCCAGCATCGTGCAAGGTCCCATGAACGGCTGGCCGAAGTGCTCGACGAAGTACGGGATCGATGCGAGGCGAAGCGGCAGGCCAATCTCGCGACCCAGCCCCCCCGATGACACGAGCGCAAGGCGGCGCAGCCGCTCGGGGCACTCGAGCAGAAACACCATGCCCACGCCGCCCCCGAACGAGTGCCCGACCACGTCCAGCGAATCGAGCCCGAGCTCGTCGAGCCACCGGGCCATCGTGCGCGCATACCATCGAAGCTCGTACGTGGCGTCCGGGCGCGCAGATAGCCCGTGACCCGGCAGATCCGGCACGAGAACCCGCCGGTGGCGCGCAAGCTCGGGGGCGACCTGTCGCCAGGTGCGGTGCGAGTCGTTCAGACCGTGCATGAGCACGAGGGGCGGATTTGCGTTCGGCTCGCCGAGTTCGACCCAGTGCAGCCGAAGGCCATCGAAGCTCATGAAGCGACGGTGCGCGCCGAACGTGCTGTCCATGCATGTGCCTTTCGCACTTGCCACGCCAGCCGTCGTCGCGGCGTCGCGCGGGAACGCCGTCCCGGCGCTCTACGGCGCTTCGCCCGGAGCGTCGACCCGCCCTTCTCGCAGCGCTCGTAGCCAGTAACTGGCTGCAGCGAAGACGCCCAAACAGGCTGCGACGACGACGAGAGCGTAGGCCTGGCGTAACCGAAATAGCGCGGCCGTCACGGCGGCAAATTGGAAGACCGTGGCGAGCTTGCCCGGGGCGTTTGCGGACGGATGCGCCGCACGCCGTGCACGCGCTCGATGGCTCGTGGCCAGCCAAAGCACGAGCGGCAGTTCGCCGAGCTCGCGCGTGCTCAGCAGCAGCACTTCCAACGGGGAAAGACGACTCGAGAGTACGAGAGTGACGGCGACGGTGAGAACGAAAAGCTTGTCGGTGACGGGGTCGATCGCCGCGCCGGTCGGGGTCACCTCCCCAAATCGACGGGCGTACCAACCATCGAG
>JBAULD010000743.1:0-22545 GCA_049578005.1 Polyangiaceae bacterium | reverse complement strand
AGTAATACGGGTCGACGTTGTACCGATACCGACAGAAATCGCCGAATGATATCGCTGCCGTTTCGAGAGTCACGGCCGAGACGATGACCAGCGAGCAAACGATGACGGCCCCGGTCGAGCGCTCGCTTTCGAGAACGCTCCGGCTCCCGAGCAAGCGGTGCAAGCCGTAGAGGAGCGCGAGCGGCAGCAGGACGAGGAGGACCCGCTGAACGCCCGCTTGGTCGGGAAGGAAGACGATGTTCGTCCTTTCGACGAGCGCGCTCAGGTTGTCTCGGTTGGGGCTCGAGATCGACTCGTCGTAGTCGAGTGGCGAGTGAAAGTACCATCGGGTGAGGGCTTCGAAGAAGGACTGCCAATAAGCGTCCGGAGCGTGTCGCAAGAGATAGAGCGCGTCTCTCTTGTAGAAGGACTCTGCGATGAGCACCTTCTCGAGCGCGTGGGCGTTCAAGGATCCGTCGGGCGCATACTCGAGATCGAGCAGCGGGACTCCCGTCGGCGCGTGAGGGATCCGGAGATCCTTGTCGTATTCCGACAGGGGGCTTGAGAACAGCATCAGCTGCGGCGCTCGGCTGATTTCGCCGCTCTCGACGAGAAGGTCCCGTCTTTCCGGCCGCAGGTCGTTGAACGTCTTGACCGCGAGGTTCATCCAGAAATACGCGGCGCCCTGCTCGTGGCCTACGAGGATCCGTGTCCTCGCTCGGTCCAGACCGACGACTGCCAGCGGAATCGCGAGGGCCACGACGAGTCTCGTGCGAGCCGCCTTGCGTCCATCGGCCGCGAGTGGCGGGCGAACGAAAAGGGCAAGCCCGACAAAAACGAGGACCGGGGCGAAGAGGGAATAAAATAGTGCGCTCGCCGCCAAGAGGGCAAAGAACGTCAGTCCCGCGCCGAACGTCCCGAGCCGGTAGTACCGGAGGAGCGCCAAGAGCGAAAGGACATGAAGGGCGGCGACGGGCTCGTGATAAAATAACCAATTTTCGTAAAACACGGTCACAGGGGAGACCGCGTAGAGCACCACGAAGCTCGCAGCGATCGCGCGGTGGGCCCCGAGTCGAATCATGACGTGGAGCAGGCCGAGGGCGACCGTCGCGCCGGAGAGGACGTAGACGGCGTGCAGAATCTCGAACCCGAGCGGAGCTCCGAAGAGCCTTACGCATCCGCCGGTCAGAAGATTTTGGAGCGGCGGCTGCTGATGCAAATAGAGCAGGCTCCGAAGGAAGTCGTGCTCCACGAACCAGGGCCCGATGTATTGAATGAACTCGTCGACAGGGCTCGTGTCGAAGCGCACGTCGAAGACGACGCGATACAAAATTCTCGATACGAGGAAGGCCAGGCTCACGACGACGTACGGCCACCGGCGAGACAACGCCGCGAACAGGCGCGCCGAGACCGCCCCGAGAGTGCTCATCGGATTTGAATGTCGCGAAGATGCAGAACCGTGTTGCCCTGCGCGCGCAGGCGCAGGTACCGCACTTTTCGTCGAGGAAACGTCACCTGCCAGGTATCGAACGGAGCAGTACGAAGTCCGACTTGGACGAACTTTCCGTCCTCCCCCGCGAGCTCCATGACGAGCGGCAGCCCTCGATCCCGACAGCAATCGGCGCGGCTTACCACGGTGACGTCATCGACGGGTCGCGTGGAGCCGAGATCGACGACCACCCACGGGTCGACTTCTTCCTTCGTGTGAAAGATGAGACCGAACCACCAGTCGTGGTCGGCCAGCCTTCCGGACGTCGCGTATTCGCCCCAGGCGCTGCTCGAGGTCCATCGGTATTTTTCCCACGGCGCATACAGGGCTCGATCGGCAATCACCAGCGCAGCGGCGCCGGAAGCAATGAGCCCAGCGAGCGTCCAACGAGCGCGTTTCGTTGCCCGCTCAATCCGGCGCGCACCAGTGGCGTCGTCCAGAAGACGCGTCACTTCCACCTCGGCCATGATCAAGGCTGCTTGGTCCGGTACGGTTGATTGACCAAGCGTGGACGCCGCGTCGGCTCGGCGGCGACGGATTCGGTCCGGCGCCGGGACGCTGGCAAGCGCGCGTGCCGCCGCCTCGACCGAATCGACCGTTGCACCGGGGCAAAGAACGCGAGCTCCTGCGACGAACGCCTGCCCAAGCAAGCGTTGGCCGAGTTCGCGCGAAGGGCCGCCAGGCGAGTTGGGGTCGAGGGCGCGCCCGGCGAGCTTCAGCGCGCGCTCGGCATGAACAGTCGAATCAGCGCCATCCGGCACCAACACGCATTCCCGGCCCCTGCCGCCGCCCGACTGGGGGCGAATGATGTTGCGGCAAAAAGTTATCCAGATTGCACGTAGCTTAAGAGGCGACGCGGTGTCGCCGGACTTCATCCACCAAATTTACGAACGGCCCGCCTCACCCGAAAACGGTGCTCGTTATCGTTGGAGCACCGTTTTTTCGGGGTTGGACTCGGTTCCTTGAGGCAGAAAAAAGGGGAGGCCTTGAAACGACGCGGAGGCCGCTTCGTGTCACGTGCCGGTGGAAGTTGCGGTGGACGTATCGGAGCCCGAGCCGGAGCCGGTACCCATGCCCGTGCCCATACCGGTGCCCATGCCGGTACCGCCACCCATCATGCCGCCGGTGCCGCCCTTGCCGCCCTTGCCGGCCTTGCCGCCTTTGCCACCCATCATGCCGCCGGTGCCCATCATGCCGCCGGTGCCCATCATGCCGCCGGTGCCCATCATGCCGCCGGTGCCCATCATGCCGCCGGTGCCGCCCTTGCCGGCCTTACCGCCCTTGCCGGCCTTGCCACCCATCATGCCGCCGGTGCCCATCATGCCGCCGGTGCCCATCATGCCGCCGGTGCCCATCATGCCACCGGTGCCCATCATGCCACCGGTGCCCATCATGCCACCGGTGCCCATGCCGGTACCCGCGCCGGTGCCACCTGGGGCCCCGCCGTTGCCCGTGTCCGTGCTCGTATCGGTCGTGGTGTCGGGGCCGGTGTCCGCCCCGGTGCCCGTGCCCGTGTTGGGAGGGGGATTGTTGTTGGCGGTGGTGTCCGTGCTGGTGTCGCCGCCGACGGTAGCACCGCCGCCGCTGGCGCCACTGCTGCTGCCGCTGGCCGCGCCGCCGGTGTTGTTTGCGTTGCTCGTGTCCGTGGACGTGTCGGTGCTGGTGTCGCCGCCAGCGTTGTTGGTCGACCCCGAACATCCTGCGAGCGCCAGCGTGCCTAGGGACGCGAAAACCAGTACCCGCCCTTGCCTAATGAAGTTCATCGTGTGCCTCCGGAGATCATGGTAATCTCACGCAGTCAAGTACCCTCGTCTCCAGGGGGTCGCAAGGCGAATTCGCTCTCTCGCTAGGACGAATATGAGGGCGACCGAACGTTCCAGCGCTGGCGGACGCAGGTTGCGCGCGATCAGTGGCCTGCGTGGGGTCAATTTGACGAGCCGCGAAGGCGAAACTGGACGTTTCTCTGTCCAGTACATGCTTGCGCTCCTTGGGCTTCGTATCCCGTTCGCGTGGCCCGCGACTGCGTATTGGATACCGTGTTCCGGAGGCTTGATCGGTATTGGTCAAGTGCAGAGATGAACCGCCCAGGGCGATCTGGGGCACCGTGGATGTCATTGTTTCCTGACGATTTCCTTTGTTGGCGTCCCAGCTTGCACGCGCGAGCGAGCGGTGGCCTGGGGTCTACCGCGCTAAGCTCCCATTCGCCCGTGCAAAACGCCGTCATTCCGCCTGAACTCGAGGGGCCTATCGACCGGGCCGTGCGTGCACTTTTCCAAGTACGACAGCATTCCGGCGAACCAAGCAAACCACCGAGTTGGGGCACGGCGCGCGCTTGGATCTCCACCGGGAAAGTCCGCGTCGCGGGCGAGCTCGTGACCGACGCGACCGCGCGTGTGCGCGCGGGCGCTCGAGTGACGCTCGACGAGCGAGCACCGAGAGTTCGCGCCGCCCAGCTTGCGGACGACTCGGTCGTCTACGTCGACGCGCACCTCGTCGTGGTCGCCAAGCCGCCGGGCGTGAGCACCGTGCCGTACGACGAGTCGGAGACCGACACGCTGGACGCTCGCGTCCGAAAGTGGCTGGCTCGAAGCTCGAAAGGGGGCCGTGCCCCTCGGCCGAACTTGGGAGTTGTCCACAGAATCGACAAGGAGACCAGCGGGCTCGTCGTATTCACGCGCACCTGGCTGGCCAAGCAAAGCCTCGCCGATCAATTCCGACGGCATACGGTCGACCGGCGATACTTCGCGATCGCGCATGGCGACGTCCAATCGCGGACGATTCGTAGTTTTCTCGTCGAGAACCGCGGCGACGGGCTGCGTGGTTCCGCCCGCGGGAAGGCCCCGCCGGACGCGCGCGAAGCGATCACGCACGTCGAACGCATGGAGCCGTGCGGCCTCGCGACCCTCGTCGAGTGCCGCCTGGAGACCGGGCGTACGCATCAGATCCGCATTCACATGAGCGAGATGCAACACCCGCTGGTCGGCGATCGCGTCTACACGCGCGGCTGGACCGGCCCCCTCCTCGACGCGCCGCGACTGATGCTTCACGCCGCCGTGCTCGGACTCATCCATCCAGCCACCGAGCGAGCGATGCGCTGGGAGCTGCCGATGCCCACGGACATGCTGGAGGTGCGCCGAGAGCTCAGCCGGTGACCGCGAGCTCAGTCGGTGACTGCGAGCTCACCTGATGACGGACCAGCGAACGCCTGCCGCGACTTCCAGGTGAAAATGGTTTCGGTGCGCCCAATTGTAGTCGGGCGTGAGCGCGACGTTGAAGAGCTTCGCTTCCGCCGCCTCGCAGACGATCTGACGAAGTTCCATCGCCTCGACCGTCGCCGGGACCGGGCCGGCGCCGGGTCCGCAGGGGGGCGCGCCGATGCGTCCATGGAAGTCGTGCTCGACGTCGAGCTTGCTCCCGTCTCTCTTCGTGAAGGAGGCGGCGTCGATCGCCAGGCCGCCCGCGTGCCGGGACGCGATCTTGTCCGCGGGCCACCGGATCCGGCCGGGAGTTGGCGGTCGGTAGATCGAATAGTGCAGCACGTCGACGACATCGTGGGTGCTCAGCAGCAGGGCGAAATCGTCGAGCGCGAGCGCCAGCCGGCAGTCGACGATTTCCCACGGGCTCGACGACCTCTGAGAGGCGGGCGCCCCCGTGTGAAACGATACGCCTCGGAGGGGGCCGGTCAGCCGGACCGGAGCAAGGACGCCTCGCGCTTCACCGACGGGAACGAACGGGACCCCACGGCTTTCAAGCTCTGCCTCGCATGTGTCGCGGTCGAGCCGGCCGTAGCGCTGCGCGGGCCAGTCCTCCGCAGGCGAGTCAGTCGAGGCAAGGGGGGCCCCGAAGCCGGCTCGCGCGCGTTCCGGGGAGCTGGCGGCGGCGATTGCGAGGGCTACGGCTGCGGCGCGCCGGCGCATGGTCGCCAGCGGCGGACCGAAAGTTCTCATTCGAGCTCGAGCTTAGAACGCAGGCTCCGCTGTGCAAAGGCGCGCGTCTACTCATGCACAGGTGTTAGGCTTCTTCAGGTTATCCAGAATGTCGGAGCTCAGCGCCCGCGCCCGCCAGTTACTTTATCATTGCGTCACTGAATACGTGTCGACAGGCGAGCCGGTCGGTTCGCGGACGCTCGCAAAGAAGTCGGGGCTCGACCTTTCGCCCGCGAGCATCCGAAACGTGCTCGCCGACCTCGAAGATGCCGGCTATCTGCGCCAGCCGCACACGAGCGCCGGCCGAGTGCCCACTGATCGGGCATTCCGTCTCTTCATCGATGCATTGATGCAGGTTCGCGATTTGACGAGCGACGACGAAGCATCCATTCGGGATCGGTTCGCCTCGCTCGAAACCTCCGTTCCGCACGCGAACGTCATGCGCGAAACCGGAAGACTCTTGTCCGAGCTCACCGGGACGGCCGCGGTCGTCGTTGCGCCGCGACCCGAAATGCTCGTCCTCAAGCAACTTCGCTTTTTGCGGACGGCGCCGGAAGAAGTCCTCGCCGTTCTCGTGATGAAAAACGGCACCGTGCAAAATCGTTTCCTGCGCGCCGCAGTCACGGACGCCGATCTCCAGCGAATCCACAATTTGCTGGACGACGTGGTCGAGGGACGCACCCTCGGCGATCTTCGCGAGCTCTTCGAACGCAGGCTCCAGAGCGAGCGGGTCCAGCACGACGAGCTGCGACGTCGTGCATTCGAACTCGGTGGCGCGGCGGTCGAGGAGGCCGCCGATCGCGAGACCGACATGGTGATCGAGGGTCAAGACAGGCTCCTCGAAAAGCCGGAGTTCGACGACGCCGATCACGTAAGACGCCTGGTCACGGCGCTCGACGCTCGCAAGAAGCTGGTGCGCCTCCTCGACTTGGCGATGAAAGATCCCGGAGGGCAAGTCGTCGTCGGCGAGGAGGCCGGCGAGCTTGGCGGAGGGCTGGCCATCGTCGGGGCGCCCTACACCGCCTACGGCCATGCCGCCGGCACGGTCGGGGTCATCGGACCGACGCGAATGGACTACGCGCGTGTCCTGCCTTTGGTCGCCGCGACCGCAAGCGCGATGAGCGAGTTCATGGATCGGAGCGAAGGAAGGGACGCAGGGTCCACGGCGACCCCTCCCCAGCGAGGTCCACATCGGGACTCGGACGAGGAGTGATAGGCTGCGAGCCGTCATGCGTGCTGCTCCGCCGGACTTGCCTGGCGCTCAAACGACCGATTCCCCCCTCGATCGCGCGCTCGCGCTCCTTCTGGCGGGCGAGGTCGAGGCCGCTCTTCGATGGAGCGTCGCCGTCGTCGAAGGAGACCCATCGAGCCCGGGCGCGCTCGTCATCACCGGCCGTCTGCTCGAACAGCTGGGTCGGACGGAAGCCGCCATCGAAGGGTTCGAGCTCGCTGTGGGCCGATCCATCGACGCCGGAAACCTGCCGCTCGCCGTCGCGGCGATCGCAGACCTACGTGCCCTCGGCGTCGACGTAGAGTCGCACCTCGACGATGTTGCCGCGGCGTTCTCCGCGGGTTCGCCTCGGCTTCAGGATACGGAAATACCGCCGCCGCCGCTTCCGTTGCTCGACGGTTTCGAGCCGCTGAGCTCTTTCTTGACGGGCCCCGCGCTGACCTCGAAAGCCACACAGATTCTGCACGGTGCCACGCGAAGCTACGAGGAAGTCGAGGGCGCCGAGCTCCCCTTGGTGGCGCCTCTGCCGCTCTTCAGCGCCCTCTCGAAGGAAGGCCTGCGCGCCTTCATGGGCACGTTCGAGATGATCACCGTCCAAGCCGGGCAGGTGGTCATCGAACAGGGGCAGGAGGGCGCCGAGGCCTATATCGTGGCGCGCGGCGCGCTCGAAGTCATCCGGCGGACGGTCGACGGCGACGGCAAGCCACCGACCGTCCTCGCGAGGCTCGCGAGCGGCGCCCTTTTCGGCGAGATGGCGCTGCTCTCGCGTGCGCCTCGCGCCGCGAGCGTCGTCGCCACGCGACCGTCCATCCTGCTCGTGGCCAAGCGCGACACCCTCGACGAGGTCGCAGAAAAGCGACCCGAAGTGGGCTTCGAGCTCGCGGCCCATTGTCGGCGGCGGATGGTCGCGAACCTCACACGCACCTCGCCCGTGCTCGTCGCGGTCCCGGCCGAGGAGCGAGCGAAGCTCGTCGAGCGCTTCGAAACGCGGATCTTCGAGAAGGGCAGCCGCGTGGTCAGTGAAGGGGAGGAAGCGACCGGACTGCACATCATCGCGTCCGGCGAAGTGGCGGTCGTGGCGCACGAGGGGGGCGAGTCGATGGTCCTCGCCACCCTCCCTGCGGGTGAGACCGTAGGGGAGGTGGCGCTCGTCCTCCGTCGCAAAGCGAACGCCCACGTCATCGCCGTGCATCCGACGGTGACCCTGTTTCTCCCGAGGAATCAGTTCATCGCGCTCATTCAAGACCACCCCGCCATCCTGCACGGCCTCTACATGACCGCCGTTCGCCGGGACGACGAGACCGCGCTGGCGCTCGATTCGGCACCGGTGTCGGTCGCCGACGACTACGTGCTGCTCTGATGTCTCAATCCCATCGACCTCATGCCGGGCATGGTCATGAGCACGGCCCCCGCCACGCGCACACTCACCGGGAGGGGCCGCGCATCGAGGACAGGCCGTCGATCCGGCCCGTGCACGGATCGTTCACGAAGCGGGAGGCACGTCAGGCGCGCCGCTTGGGGACGGTACTTGCCCTCGTCGGAGGCTTCTTCGTGTTCGAGGTGGGCGGCGCGATCGCCGCCAACAGCGTCGTCCTCCAGGCGGACGCACTTCACTTGTTGATGGACGTGCTCGCCCTGTCGGTAAGCCTCTTCGCGATGCGCTTGGCGGTGCGCCGCCCCACGCCGCGATTCACGTACGGGCTGAGGCGCGCCGAGCCGGTCGCGGCGATCTTCAGCGCGCTACTCGTGCTCGCGACGACCGTCGGGATCGTCATCGAGGGGGTCGAGGCTCTCCACGCGCGAGCGCCACCGAAGGCGGGGCTGATGCTCGTCGTCGCCGTCATGGCGCTCGCCGTCAACGGTCTAAGCGCCTGGCTGCTTCACGACGCCATCGGTCATTCCCACGAAGGGCACGGCGCCGGCGCGGGGGCTGCTCACTCGCACGGTCATTCGCTCAACCTCCGCGGGGCGTGGCTCCACTTGCTCGGCGATACGCTCGGCGCGCTCGCCGCGCTTTGCGCAGCCCTCGTCATTCGTTTCGGCGGTCATCCCGCGGCGGATCCGGTTGCGAGCTTCGTCGTCGCGGCGATCCTGCTCTTCGGGTCGCTCCGGTTGCTGCGCGACGCGACCCTCGTGCTGCTGGAGGCCGCTCCGGTGCACCTTCCGGTCGCCGCAGTTCGCCGGCTCGTCGCCGACTATCCAGGCGTCGTCGCCGTACACGATCTGCACGTCTGGTCGCTCGGCGCGGGCCACGACGCGGTCACCGTGCACGTTCGCAGCGATTCGAACGACATCGAGCTCGGGCATCGTCTCGCCGAGCAGATTCGAAATGCCTTGGGCGTCGAGTACGTGACCGTGCAGATGGACATGGTGCACCGGGACCCGCCGTAGGCATCTTCCTTCAGACTTCCAGGACCACTTTTCCGAACGTCTTGTTCGCCTGCACGCGGCGGTGAGCCTCTGCCGCTTCGGCCAGCGGCAGGACGCAGTCGACGATGGGACGCAGCGCGCCGGTCGCCAGGAGCGGGACGATGTGACGCTCGAGCGCACGACCCGCGAGAATCTTCTCTTCGAGCGGCCGCGAGCGGAGGACCGTCCCACGGAGCGTCGCGCGCTTGGTCATCAAGAGAGCGAGGTCGAGCTGGACGCTCGCGCCTCCCATCGTCCCGACCACGAGGATGCGGCCGCGCGGCGCGAGACACGCGAGATCCTCGGCGACGTACGGACCACCGACGAGGTCGAGGACGACGTCGACCCCCTGGCCGCCGGTGCACTTGAGGACGTCTCCGGCGAACGTCGAGCCCGCGACGACGATCGCCACCGATAGCCCAAGGGCAACCGCGCGCTCGAGCTTTTCCGACGTCCGCGCCGTTCCCACGGTGCGAGCGCCGATCGCGCGCGCGATTTGGACGCCCGCCGTGCCCACTCCGCTGCCGGCGGCGTGCACGAGGACGGTCTCCCCCGCGGACAGGTTCGCCTGCGTCACGAGGGCGTCCCAGGCGGTCACGAAGGCCTCTGGCACGGCGGCCGCGTCGGTGAAGGTCATTCCGTCCGGCATGCGTGCCAGGGTCCGGCCGTGGACGACGACGTACTCCGCGTAGGAGCCGCCGCCGACGAGCCCGAAGACGCGGTCGCCGACGGCCCGATCGACAACCCCGTCGCCCAACGCGTCGACTTCTCCGGCGAGCTCCATTCCCGGAACGTCGGCCGGCGAGCCCGGGGGGGGTGGATACTTGCCCTGGCGCTGCAGGATGTCCGCTCGGTTCACGGCCGTCGCTCGCACGCGCACGCGGACCTCGCCTCGTGAAGGCTCGGGCAGACGAACGTCGCGGAGCTCGAGCACCTCGGGGCCGCCGGGCTCTCGAATCACGATCGCACGCATGGGCGGGGAGGCTAGCCTGACCCGCCCTGACTCGCGACAGGACGACGGAACAGGCTTTGTCTGCCTCGCGCCGCGCTATAGGGTACCGGCCACGGAGATGCCCGCGACGCGCGTGACAAGACCCGTCGTCCGCAGCTTTCGTCTGCCATTCGTCGCGGAGGCCGCGTCCTGGGTGCGGGCGGGCGGCCACGCCGTCGTGTGGCTCTCGCCCCGGAAGGCGCGGCTGGTCTTCCAGAAGCCCCGCGACGGGGACGAAGGCGACCTCGGTCGGTGGTCCGCGCTCGACCTCGCGCGCTCCGAGTTCGCCGTCGCGACCCGAGGGACGTTTGCGGGAATGGCCTACCTTCGCGTCCCGCACGACTGCTACGAGATCGTGCGCGCGCGCGTGACGCGCGACTCGGTGCACCCCGGGCCGACCCGCCGATTGCTCCTCGACTGCCTCGAATGCGCCGCGTGCTGCAAGGACAACCGCGTCGAACTCGACGACGACGACGTCGCGCGTTTCGAGCGCGCCGGGCGCCCCGAACTGGCGCGGCCGCCCTACGCGCGCCGCGAAGACGGCGTCGTCGTCCTCGTTCTCCAGCGGGACAAGCGCTGCAAACATCTCGCCGGCGACAACCGGTGCGACGTCTACGCGTTTCGACCCAGCGCGTGCAGCACGTTCCCTCCGGGAAGCGAGTGCTGCCTTTCGTCGCGCGAAGAGGAGCTCGGCCTCGTCGACGGTGCGACGGAAGGAACCGTCGCCTGAGCAGCGCCCACGAGGACTATCCCATCCGAGTCCCGCCGACCGTGATCGAATCGATCTTGATCGTCGGGCAGCCCACTCCGACCGGGACGCTCTGCCCGTCCTTGCCGCAAGTCCAGATTCCGTCGGACACTTCGACGTCGTTTCCCAGCATCGTCACCCGGCGCAATACTTCGGGTCCGTTGCCGATGAGGTTCACCCCTTTGAGCGGCGCCGTGATCTTTCCGTCTTCGACCAAGTAACTCTCGGTCAATGAGAAGACGAAATCGCCGTTGGCGATGTCGACCTGCCCCCCGCCGAACTTTTTCGCGTAGACGCCTCGTTTGACGCTCTTCAAGATCTCGTCGGGGTCTTGTTCGCCCGCGAGCAAGATCGTGTTGGTCATCCGAGGCATCGGGGCGCACGCGAAGCTTTCGCGACGCCCGTTGCCGCTCGGCCGCAGCGCGAAGTGCCGTGCGCTCAGGCGGTCGTGCATGTATCCGACCAGCTTTCCCTGGTCGATGAGGACCGTGCTCCTCGGCTCGTTCCCTTCGTCGTCCACGTTGATTGTGCCGCGGCTCTGCAGGAGCGTCGCGTCGTCGACGACCGTGCAGAGCTTGCTCGCGACGATAGAGCCCACTTTGTCGGAGTAGTTGCTCGTCCCTTTGCGGTTGAAGTCGGCCTCGAGCCCGTGCCCGACGGCCTCGTGAAGCAGAATCCCGCTGTCGCCGGGCGCGAGCACGACTTCCATTTGCCCGGCGGGCGCCTCTTGCGCGCCGAGCATGACCGTCGCTTGCCGCGCCGCCTCGCGAGCGTGCCACTCCGGACTCTTCGCCTCGAAGTATCCGATGCTCGTGCGCCCGCCGCCGCCGCTCGAGCCCTCCTGGCGCTTTCCGTTCTCCTCGGCGATGACGCGCACGCCGAAGCGGACGAGCGGCTGGCTGTCGTGAACCATCGTGCCGTCGCTCGTGAAGACGAGGATTTCGCGGATCTCTTCGGCGAGGCTGGCCTCGACTTTGACGATGCGGCGGTCGTATGCGTGTGCGGCAGCGGCAGCGCGCTCGAGGAGTTTGCGCTTTTCGATGCCCGGCACGTCCAGGGTGACTTGTTCGAGCTCGTAGCGCCGGGGAAGCTCCATCGCCCGGGTCACCGAGACGGGGGTCGTCGACCCGCCCGCGCTCGCGATCTGAGCGGCGGTCTCGGCGGCGCGCTTCATCGCGGGCCAGTCGAGGCGCTCTACATGTGCGTATCCGGTCGCGTCCCCCTTCTGAACCCGCACGCCCAGGCCCATCGAGACGCCGCGCGAAGCGCTCTTGAGGATTCCGTCGTCGAATACGAATCCACCGGCGGCGCGATACTCGAAGAAAAGGTCGGCGTAGTCCCCGCCGCGCGCCAGGGCGATGGCGAGCAGCTTTTCGGCGAGCACCGCGTCGATCGCCGCCGACCCGCCTGAGGCAAACGGCGCCCGGTACAGCGCCGATTGGGTACGGCCGGAAGGGTCGCGCGAGGGACGGTCCGTCCCGAGGGAGGCAGCCATTGCCTGGCAACCTATGTGCTGCAGACCGCCCCGTCGAGGGGGGGGTCTTCGGCTCCGGGGCCTCCCACCGGGCTGAGCACCCGCGCTGACCGCTAGCGCGGCAGCTGCGCCAGCGCGGCAAATCGGCAAGCGCGGCGTGTCGCGTGGCCGGATAGCGACACAAAAGGCCTTCTCCGAGCGAAGTATGCAACGGTGGTAAAAGCGAGGTATCCTGAAGGTGGCCATGCCGTGTTACGGCCGCGCGGTACTGCTTCCCCTCATGTCCTGTCACTCGTTTCCGCACATTCTCGAGGCACGCGTGTCCCTCGGGCGCCCGGGCATCGCGACCGATGCTTTCCGCCCGCCCTTTCTCTTCGCTTCACTTTGCGGTTTTCCCCGCTCTAGCACCTGAACCGAGGAGTACCCCGACTCGTGGCGATCGACCGTGAGAAGACTCTCGTCGCCGCCCAGAAGTACGTCGAGAAGAAGAAGTACGACAAGGCGGTCATCGAGTATCAAAAGGTCATCCAGGAGGATCCGAACGACGCTCGGACCCTACTGAAGATTGGCGACCTCCAATCGAAGACGGAGGATTACGCCGGCGCCGTCGCGACCTACGAACGAGTCGGTAGGTTCTACGCGAGTCAGGGCCACTCGCTGAAGGCGATCGCCGTCTACAAGCAGATCCGCGAAATAATCGCGAAGCACCTTCCGCAGCTCGAGGAAAAGTACGCGCACATCACGCCGAAGCTCGCGGAGCTTTATCACGAGCTCGGCTTGACGAGCGACGCGCTCGGGGCGCTCGACGAGGTGGCGACGCGCCTGCAACGTGCCGGACGCGAGCCGGAAGCCATCGAAGTATTCCGCAAGATCGTCGAGCTCGACCCCATCAACCCCCTTCCTCACCTGCGGCTGGCCGAGGCGCTGTCGCGCGCCAAGGACTCCGACGGTGCGGTGACCGAGTTCGCGATCGCCGCCAGCGAGCTCTCCAAGCTCGGGCGGCGTGACGACGCCCTCAAAGTCATCGAGCGCTTGCTCCAGCACCGGGCGGACCCCACCCAGGCCCGTGCGGCGGCCGAGCTCTATCTCTCGCGAAACGCCCCCAACGACGGGCTGCAGGCCCTCTCGAAGCTGCAGATCTCCTTTCAGGCCAACCCACGCGATCTCGACACGCTCTCGCTCCTTGCCCGCGCGTTCAACCATATCGGACAAGCGGCGAAGGCCATCGAAGTGCAGAAGGAAATGGCCCGCATCGCGCGCGATTCGGGAAGGGCCGACCTTTTCCACGAGATCGTCGATCGGCTGGTCAAGCTCGTACCGAACGACGAAGTCGTCCGGCAGCTGGCGGCCAATCCGCCGTCGATGTCCTCGGCGCCGCCGCCGCAAATCTTGTCTCGCGGATCGATGGCTCCGACACCGGAGTCCGTGTCCGAGGTGTCCGAGGACGAAAGTTCGTACGAGGACGTCAGCGAAGGCGAGATCGACGACTCGGGAGATCCGATCGAGCTCTCGCGCCGCCACGAGCGCCCGCCGTCCGAAACCGAAGTCGTCGTCGAAGCCGAGCCCGAGCTCGAGCTTCCCAGCCAGCCGCAGGTGCCGCAGCCGCAGCTGCACGATCGAGTGGCTCAGATTCTGTCGGATGCCTCCACGTTCCGGCGCGCGCGCTTGCCGACGAAGGCGATCGCGACGCTCCGCGCGGGTTTGCAGGACGTTCCGGGAGCGGCCGCGCTTCGCGTGCTGCTCCGCGACATCTTGCTCGAGATGGGGCGTCGCAGCGAGGCCGCGGCCGAGATGGTCGAGATCGCGGGCCTCCAAATCGAAGAGCTGGACGCAGAGCAGGCCGTCCGAACGCTTCAGGACGTGCTCGCAATCGAGCCGCAAAACGGGCGCGCAGCCGAGATGCTCCGCGCGCTCGGCTACGAGCTCGTGGAGGAGCCGGTTCAATCTGCGGCGGCCGTGGAAAGGGCGGCCCCGCAAGCCGCGATCGACGAGGAGCTCTACGCGGATATTTCTCCCCCGCGAACGCACTCCCTCCCGGCAGACTCGGTGCCGCTACCCTCCTACAACCTCGAAGAAATCGACGAACCAGAAGTCGCGCACGATTGGCGTGATCGGCGTGACGGCGGAGAGGCGAGCGTCGACTACGATAGGGCGGGTGCGGGTAGTCTCGGAATGGCGTCGTACGAGCCCGCCCAGGAGCTCGCCGATGAAATCGACGATCCGTTCGGCGACGGCCCGCTGCCGAGTTTTCCGCTCGAGGCTCCCACGGAGGCGGCGGGTGCCGCGCTTCCGCGCAACGGGGCGGAGCTCGAATCCGCCCTCGAGGAAGCCGACTTTTTTGCTTCGCGCGGGCTCTACGAAGACGCGCGGACCATTCTGGACGAACAGCTCGCGCGCCTGCCGCACCATCCTCTCCTGCTCGAGCGCATCGAGGAGCTCGACCAGCAGGAGGCCGAAGCTCAGGCTGGATCCGGAACGCGCCCTTCGCCCGCGGCGGGAAGCGTGGAAGACCGCGCGTTCGACATCGCCGAGTCGCTCGGAGCTCTCGATGCCTCCGAGCGCGTCCTGCCGGCCGCGGGCTCTGGCCTACCGACGGAGCAGGTAGACGTGGAAGAGGTCTTCGCCAAGTTCAAAGAGGGCGTCGCCAAGCAGATCGGCGCCGACGACGCGCAGAGTCACTACGATCTCGGGCTCGCCTACAAAGACATGGGTTTGCTCGACGACGCCACGCGCGAGTTCGAGACCGCGGCGCGCGACCCGCGGCGTGCGTGCGTTTGCCACTCGATGATCGGCATGATCGAGCTCGAGCGCGGTCGAATCAACGAAGCCATTCAAGCGCTCTTGCTGGGTTTGCAGGCGCCGGACCGAACGCGAGAGCAAGACGCGTCGCTCAGCTACGAGCTCGGGGCCGCCTTCGAAATCAAGAAGATGAACAAGCAGGCGCTCGAGTACTTCCAGCGGGCGGCGCGCCTCATCCCCGGCTTCCGCGACGTCGTCGAGCGAATGCGCCACTTGCAGAAGGTCGAGCCGGTGCAACCTTCGCGCGCGGTCGCGGTCGGCGCCGACGACGAGTTCGACCGGGCATTCGCGGACATCCTGGGCAAAGGGTCCTGAAGCACCCGGACTGGAGCAACCTCAGTCCGCTGCGCCCAGAACCGCGACCAGCCGGCGAACGTACGGGTCGTCCTCCGCAGCGAGCTCCCCGAGCGCCGCGGCGCGGGTCGCCGACGAGAACCACAGCCGACGGACCGCGCGACGGAGCGCGCCGATACTGTGTTCGGGCACGCCGCGGCGTCGGAGACCGACGACGTTCAGTCCCCGTACGCGAGCCCGGTCCCCTTGTACGATGACGAACGGCGGCACGTTCGCTTCGCACGCGGCGGTGGCCGCGATGAAGGCGCTCTCGCCCGCGCGCACGAATTGCGTCACGCCGCTCAGCCCCCCGAACGTCACCCAGTCCTCGACCACGGCGTGGCCCGCGAGCTGAGCTCCGTTCGACAGCACGCAGTGCGAGCCGATGACGACGTCGTGAGCGACGTGAGCGCCGACCATCAGGAGGTTGCCGTCGCCGATTGCCGTCGTCCGCCCCTCGGTGCCGCCGTGTACCGTGACGTGCTCTCGAAAAACGTTGTTCCGGCCCGTCTCGATGCGCCCCGATCCAGCTTCGGCGCGCTTCACTTGCGGATCGCCGCCGAGGACGGCGAAAGGAAAGACGATGTTGCCCGCTCCGAGGCGTGTTGCGCCGCGCACGACCGCGTGCGCCTGGAGGACGCAGCCCTGCGACAGGGTCACTCCGCCTTCGACGATCGCGTAGGGTCCGACCACCACGTCGTCGGCAAGCTCGGCGCGCGAATCCACCAGCGCGGTGGGATGCACGACGGGCGGCATGGGTCACCGAGCGCGGTCGACCACGCTGGCCAGGAGCTCGGCGCTCGCGCACAGCGTGCCGTCGACAGAAGCTTCGCCGCGAAACTTCCACACGTTGGTACGGTGATGAACCACTTCGACTTCGAGGTCGAGCCGGTCGCCCGGCCCGACCGGCCGGCGAAACTTCGCCTTGTCGATCCCGAGGAAGTACATGAGAGAGGTCGACGCGTCGAAAGGCTCGGTCGCGTAGGCCAAGATTCCACCGATCTGCGCGAGCGACTCGACGATCAGCACCCCGGGCAGGATGGGCCTGGAAGGGAAGTGACCCTGGAACCAAAGCTCGCCCATCGTGACGCATTTGTGGCCGGAGATTCGTTCGCCGGGGACCACCTCGTCGACCCGGTCGACCAGAACGAACGGCCAGCGGTGCGGCAGGATCTGCAAAATCCGTTCGATTTCGATCGTCGTGTTGGCTTTCACGCGTCACCGGAGGTCGCCATGCGACCGCGCGCCCGGACTCCCCGATAGAGCTTTGCCAGCGCGCGCAGCCAGAGCGAGCGCGGGACCGCGGGATATCCTGCCACGATCGTCCCGCCTGGGACATCGCCGATGACCCCACTTTTCGCCGCGATGCGCGCGCCGTCGCCGACCGTCACGTGATCGGCAATCCCCACCTGACCGCCGATGAGCGCTCCGCGCCCGATGGTCACCGACCCCGCGAAGCCGCACTGCGCCGCCACCATCGCCCCCTCGCCCACGTCTCCGTTGTGCCCGACGTGGACGTGCGCGTCGAGTTTCGCGCCGCGCCGGATTCGTGTCGGCGAGAGCGTGCCCGCGTCGATCGTACAAAGCGGTCCGATCGACACGTCGTCCTCGACGAATACGCCTGCGAGCTGAGGGACCGCGCGGACGGCTCCTCCGACGCCCGTCGCCCACCCGAATCCAGGGTGGCCGACGACCGATCCCGCGCCGATCGTCACGCGCTCCCCGAGGACGACCCGCGGCCCCAGCACGGCGCCCGAGCCGATCGTGCAACCGTCGCCCGCCTCGGCCGCCAAATCGGGCACGATCGCCTCGTCGAGGAGCTCGGCCATGGCCCACGTGGCCTGCTCGTGCATCCAGATGGCCCCCTTCCGCGACTCCGCCGTTTGCTCGGCCAGCGAGTGGTCGACGAGGAGCGTCGCGCCGCGTTCGGCGGCGTCAATGCCCGCGCGAATCCAGCGGCGTGCGAGCACCGGCGCGAGGTCCCCTGACCGCGCCACGCCGACGGGCATGATGCGCTCCGGAGCTCGTCCGCCGCCGGACAGCACTTTTCCGCCATGGCGCGCCGCGAGCGACTCGAGCGATTCCCCCCGAAGTCGGATGATTCCGTCCCACATCAAGGTTCGACCGCGCCCTGACCTGGCCGGGACCGTCCCGTCACGGCTTGGCGGAGCCGGTCGGCGTCTGGGCGCGCGGGGGCGCCGCGCCCGCGGGTGGAGGGGCTGCCGAGCCGCCGTTCAAGCTGTTCGCCAGCTGGATGACGCGGTCGGTGAGGTCCAGATCGCTGCGTGAAAACGCGACCGTTGCCCGGTCCACGATGAGATCGTAGCCGTCGGTGCCGGCGAGCCGCTTGATGGCACCGATGACGCGCTCGAAGATCGGATCGGTGAGCTCTTTCTGCTTCTTTTCGAGCTCCTTATTGTACTCGACGAACGTTCCCTGGAGCTCGACCATCTGCTTTTGCCAGTCGTCGACCTTCTTCTGAAGCGCTTGCTGGGAGAGGACACGCGACTGCTTGTCGATTTCCTCTTTCTGCTTTTGCATCTCCACCTGCTTCTTGTTGATCTCCTGCTGGCGGCTATCGAAGATCTTTTTCAGGGTCGCTTGCGCTCGCAGGCCGTCTTCGGTCTGCATGACCGCGCGCTGCACGTCGACGACGGCCACTTTCATTTGCGCGGCGACGGTCTTGCCGGAAAGGGACACGAGGACCGCGAGGGTCGTGGCGAGCACGAGGCGAAAGGGGCTCCGCATGGTGCGGGAGGGCGTACTCAAACGGCTCCGATCGGTCAAGGGAGGTGATCCGAATTCGAGTTCGTGTCCGCGCGCCAATCGTTGCTCATTTGGGGCAGCGCGAGCGGCTTTGGGGGCCAGCCCATCGAGTGCCGTCGTGGACGTGGACGTAACGTCCACGACGGTCTTCGATGGGTAGCTATGGTCAGTGCGCTCGCGCGTGCTGGAGACAAAGCGCCCGAGGCTGTCCTCCGCACTTCGCGCAGGAGCAGACCCGGATGTCGGCGCCGTCGGCCTCGCGCACGCCGCAAATCGCGCAGACCCGCTGGCCGAAAACCGGGGCGTTCGAACGCATCTGTTCGCGCCGCGCCTTCTGCCGCACGCCGGTCCTGCGCTGCTGCCACACCCGCTGCCAGTGCTCTCCGAAAAAGAGAACGTAGTTGACCAGGGCGGCGATGATTGGAGCGCGTGTATCCCAGTCGCCGAGTACGAAGGCCGCACCCATGGCCAGGGCGGCGAAGATTCCGAGCCATTTCACTCGGATCGGCAGAACGAAGAAGAGGAGAATCGTCACGTCCGGGAAGGTGGTCGCGAATGCGAGAAACATGGACGAGTCCAGCCACGTGTTCGACGTCGGCCCCGCCAACACCGCCGCCGCGATCGTCGCGAGCACGCCGATGAAATAGAAGACGTTGAACTTGAACGCGCCCCAGTGCTTTTCGAGGCTCGAGCCGACCCACCACGTGAAATACAAGTTGACGAAGACCCAAAGCGACGACGAGCGCGGCGGGATGAGAAGGAACGTCGCGAGGCGCCAGACTTCGCCCCTTCGCACGGCGCTCATGTCGAGGACGAGTCGGTCGATACTCTCCGGTCGCGACCGCGACAGCAGCCAGATGACGGCCATGCCCCCGACCACGTAGAGGATGAGGTTGGGAAGCGCGTAGCGGCCGATGCGCCGCTCGAGGCGCGCGAGCAAGCGATCCATGTAGATCGCGAGCGGTTAGCACGTAGCGTCCAGGGCGGCCACGCCGTATCCGCCCCCGTCCTTCGGCCGGCCGGCGCGCGTGGTATCGCTCGAAGGGAGAATGTTCGAATCCGCAGAGCTCGGTCACCGCGTCGACAAGAGCGACTACGAGCGCGACGTCCCGAAGCTCCGCGCCGCTCTCCTGGACGCTCAGATGCGCGTCCTCGATCACGGTGAATTCGGGATCGTCCTCGTGGTCGGAGGCGTCGACGGCAGCGGAAAGGGCGATGTCGTCAACCTCTTGCTCGAGTGGATGGACGCGCGGCACATTCGAGTGCACGCGCCGGGCGACCCCACCGACGAAGAGCGCGCGCGACCGCCGATGTGGCGCTTCTGGCGCGAGCTTCCACCGAAGGGCCAGACGGGGATTTTCTTCGGAGCGTGGCACACCGCGCCCATCGTCGACCGCGTCTACGGCCGCATCGGAGGGGCGGAGCTCACGCGGTCGCTCGACGAAATCTGCCGTTTCGAGCGCATGCTGGTCGACGAGGGCGCGCTCGTCTTCAAACTCTGGCTGCACATGACGAAGCGCGCCCAGCGATCGCGGTTCGAGCAGCTCGAGGCCCGTGCGGCGACGGCGTGGCGGGTGACCAAGCAAGACTGGAAAAACCACGCTCGGTACGATCGATTCCGGAAGGTGACCGAGCACGCCCTCCGGGAGACCAGCACGGCGGAAGCGCCGTGGACCGTGGTGGAGGCCACGGACGCGCACTACCGCAACCTCACCGTCGGTCGGTCGCTGGTCGACGCGATGAACCAGCGCCTCGAGCGGGGCAAGCGGGCCCCGGTCGCGCGGGCCGCGCCCCCGCCGCCTCCGGCCATCGACGCCCGAAGCGTCATCAAAGAGTTGGATCTGACGAAGTCGCTGAGCGAGCGCCAATACGACAAGAAGCTGCCGATGCTCCAGGCGCGGCTCAACGCGCTCTCCCGCCAGAAGCGGTTCGGAGCCACGGCCGTGGTGCTCGTGTTCGAGGGGAACGACGCGGCGGGGAAAGGGGGTTCGATTCGGCGAGTCACCCGCGCGCTCGATGCGCGCCGATATCAGGTCGTGCCCGTCGCCGCACCCACCGAGGAAGAACGCGCCCAGCCTTATTTGTGGCGCTTCTGGCGCCAGGTCCCCCGCGCCGGGCACGTCACGCTCTTCGATCGAAGCTGGTACGGCCGCGTGCTCGTCGAGCGCGTCGAGGGGCTCGCAGCCGCACCGGACTGGATGCGGGCTTACCGAGAAATCGTCGATTTCGAACAGAGCCTCGTGCGCTTCGGGGTCGTCGTCGTGAAGTTTTGGCTCGCGATAAGCAAGGAGGAGCAGCTGGCGCGCTTCCGATCTCGGGAGAAGACGCCCTTCAAGCGCTACAAGATCACCGGCGAAGATTGGCGCAACCGCAAGAAATGGGACGCGTACGGGCAAGCGGTGTCCGACATGGTCGACCGCACGAGCACCGACCTGGCCCCGTGGCATCTCATCGAGGCGAACGACAAGAAGTGGGCAAGGGTAAAAGTGCTCCAGACGATATGCGCGTCAATCGAGGAGGCAATCGGGTGAGGGGGGCGACGCACCACGCCCGCTTGGACCCGAGGCTCGGCCTCACGAGCCGGTCTTGGGCACCGTCCGTGTCATCACCTGCGCCAGCACGTCGCGCACTTGATCCATGTCGAGCGGCTTCTCCAAGATCCGCGCTTTCGCGGTCTCTTCGAAATCTCTCGGCGCCGGGTCGTGGCCCTCTCCGGTGACCAAGACGAAGCGTTTCGCGCACTCGGGCATCGACCGCTCGATGATCTGGTAGAGGTCCGCTCCGGTCATCGCCGGCATATCGAAATCGCAAAATATGGCGTCGTACCATTCGCCCGCCTTCAACCGCGCCAGCGCCTCGGCCGCGGTGTCCACGACGACGACATCGTGCTCGTGCCACAGCGCCCGCTGGAAGGCCGCGCCGAGGAGGCGCTCGTCGTCGATGAACAGCAGCCGTCCGCGCGCGGGGGGCGTCGGGCGGGAAGCCGCCTCTCGCGGCCGCGCGTTCCGGGCTGCGGGCAACACCACGCGCATCGTCGTTCCGCTTCCCACAGCGCTCTCGACTTCGATGTCGCCGCCGAGCGACCGCACGATTCGCTTCGAGATCGAGAGGCCCAGGCCCGTACCCTGCCCGACCGGCTTGGTCGTGAAAAACGGCGTGAAGACGCGCTCGACGTTTTCGGGCGCGATCCCGCAGCCCGTATCCTTCACTTCCACGATGACGTTCCCTCCGTCCGAGCGGATCGAAACGGCGATCTCGTTTGCGTCGTGCGCCCCTTTTGCGATGGCGTGCGCCGCGTTGACGACGAGGTTGAGAAGGACCTGGCTCACCCTCGACGCGCTCGCGCGAACGGGCGGAACTTCGTCGTACTGCCGGACGACGCGGGCTTTCTGCCGGATCTCGGGGGCCGCCATGCGGAGCGCGGAGTCGGCCGCGGACCTCAGGTCGACCATCTGGAGTTCCTCGTCGTTGCGAGCGAGCGTGTTCAAATCGCGGGCGATGTCCCGGATGCGGCCGGCGCCTTCGTCGACTTCGGCGAGTACGCCGACGACGTCCGACAAGGAGGACGCCAGAGCCGCGGCGGAGGCTTCTCGTGCGACGAGGTTCTGGAGCTGTTGCTGCACACGGGTGATTTCGCCGCTGGCGTAGGCAACGTTGGCCAAGACGTAGGCGAGAGGATTGTTGATCTCGTGTCCGACGCCCGCGGCGAGGGTCCCCACCGCGAGCATCCGATCGACGTGCATCGTCCGCGCAACGAGCTCCCTGCGCGCCGAGACGTCTCGAATGACGGTCAAGACCGAGGGCTGGCCGTCGAAGAGGACTGCCGTCGCCGTCGTCTCGACGTGAATCGGGCTCCCGTCGAGTCGAAGCATCGTGAGCTCTGCGAGACGGGCCGGCGTGCTCGATCGATGAAGCTCCGCTACTCGCGCGAGGACGGCCTCGCGGTCCGGCGGAGCAAAGAGATTCAGAAGCGGTTGCCCGACGAGGTTCTCCGGCAGGACGGCGCCCAGGAGCGCGGCCGCCGAGCCGTTCGAATGCGTGACGACTCCGTCGCGGTAGACCAGAACTCCGTCCGGGATGAGCTCGAAGGCGGCGCGGAAGCTCGCTTCCGTGGCGCGCAGCGTGCTTTCCGCGAGGGCGTGTTTGATGCGCATCTCGGAGTCGCGGAGCTCGCGCTCGATGGCGGGTACGAGCCTCGAGATGTCGTCGACGAAGTTGCGCGCCCCCGATCGCAGCGCCGCGACCGCACTTGCGTCGCTGCGGCCGATCGACACGACGATGCTCGGCGTGTCCACCTGGCGCGCGTGCACGATAGCGACGGCGGCAGGTGCATCGAGCCCCTGCACGCCGACGCCACACAAGACCAGGTCCCAGCTGTCGTCGAGCGCGCGCTCGAGGTC
>JBAULD010000742.1:0-3896 GCA_049578005.1 Polyangiaceae bacterium | reverse complement strand
CTCCCAGGCACACGCGTGGGTCGTCGCGTTCCAATATTTCAAGTCTTCGCCGCGGAGCGGCAGCGTGATTCGCACGGTCTTCCCCGGGGCGATCGTCGTTCGGTGGAAGCTCTTGAGCTCCTTGACCGAGCGCCGTTGCGTCGTGCTGGGGTACGACACGAAAAGGAAGGTCACCTCGTCGCCCGCAACGGTTCCGCTGTTGGTGACGTCGACTTGGACGTCGATGACGCTGCCCTTGGTGGCGGTCGTGCACGGCACCTGCAAGTTGGCATAGGTGAACGTCGTGTAGCTGAGACCGGAGCCGAAAGCGAAGAGCGGCTTCGCGGCCGTCGCGGCGTTCATTCGGGCCAAGTTGTCGAAGTAACGATACCCGAGATAGTAATCCATCGTCGTCGTCGCCCCGGCGCCCGCGCTGAACTGCGGCAGGTCGGCCCACGCGTTCGGCCACGTGACGGGCAGCTTGCCGCTGAAGTTGGCATTGCCGAAGAGAAGGTCGCCCATCGCGTGCCCGCCGTCTTGGCCGGGGTACCACGCCATGACCACGGCGGGCACCGTCGACAGCCAAGGCATGCTGATGACGCTTCCGCCTTCGAGCACGACGACCATCGGCTTGCCCTTCTGCGCGATCGACTGGATCAGCGGATCCTGAATCGCCGCCTGGTTTTTGATGTGAACGATCTTGTCGTCGAGGTCGAAGCTCGTTCGATCGCCGCCGCTGCCGTCGGCGCTCGTGTACCCCTCGCCCTCGTCTTCCGGCGTGAGTCCCGCCACGACCACGTAAAAGTCGGCCGTGGTCGCGGCCGTCCCGGAGATGACCGTGGTTCCCGCGGGAGCCGCGGCCATGATTCCGGCGAGAGGCCCGGTGCTGTGGGCCGGATCGGGGTACGTGCGGCTGCTTCCGAGGTCGCCGGTTCGGACGTCGGTCGCGAAGTTGATGGTCCCGCTCATCACATCGGTGTCCTGGAGCGTATAGGGAACGCTCGCCCCGATGACCGCGACGGTCTTCGCCGTGGCCGGTATCGGCAGGGTGTTGTTCGTGTTCTTGAGGAGCACCATCGACTCGATCGCGGCTTGGTACGCGAGCGTGATGTGCGACGTGTTGTTGGTGATCGAGTTCGACCCCGAGTTGAGGGACGTCGTCTTCGTCGGGGGGGTGACGCTCGCGAAGTGGAGCTCTTGCGTCGCGATTCGCGTCGCCGACGTCTGGATCTGGCTGGCGGAGAGCTGCCCACCCGAGACGTCGGACTCGAGCTGCGAGTAATTCTCGTTCCAGGGCACTTCCATGTCGAGCCCCGCGTTCACCCCGTCGGCCGCGTACTGCTGCTCGTGCGCGGCGTCGGGGCAGGTGCTCGTCCCCGGCATGGCCCACCAGTCGGAGAGGACGAAGCCCTTGAACCCGAACGTGGTGCGGAGCATGTCGGTCAAGAGCTGCTTGTTCGACGTGCAGTGCTGGGCCGGCCCCGAGCCGATCTGAATCAAGTTGTAGGCCGCCATCACGCACGCGGCGCCGCCCTCCTGGGTGACCATCTCGAACTGTCGCCCGTAGATTTCGTAGGCGGTCTGTTCGTCCATCGCCGCGACGTTGCCCGTGTCGCGCCCGTGTTCGATGTTGTATGCCGCAAAGTGCTTCACGCAGGCCGCTACGTATTGCTGGGCGCCTGCGACGAACGCACTTCCCATGCGGCCGAGCAGAAACGAGTCTTCGCCGTACGTCTCTTGGGAACGGCCCCAGGCCGGATGCCGCAGGATGTTGACGACCGGGGCCAGGATCATCGTCTCCTTGGCGGCGACCATTTCGTCCCCGACCGCGGCGCCGATCTGCTCTTCGAGCGCCATATCGAAGGACGCGCCGCGGGCGGAAGCGCTCGGGAACGTCGTGGAGTAGTTGCCCGAACCGGCGGCCACCGTCGAGCTCGCGATGAGACACACCCCGCGCGGTCCGTCGCGGAACTTGTAGCCCGGGATCGTGCCGGGGAGACCGGGGGTTTGGAAGATGTTGCTGAAGTTCGTCGTGCCGCCGCATCCCGAAGGCTCGCCGCGCATCAACGTGGCCTGATTGGCGAGCGACAGCCCGCTTACCGTCGACTGCGCCTTGGTGCTCGCCGCGGAGTCGACCGGATATCCCGGGGAATAGGCGTCGCTGAACGTCATGTCGGTGCACGCCATCTTCGTCACGGTGACCGACGCGTCGGGGGTGACGGTCATGTCGGGGGGCACGTTCGTAGCCGTGGCGCCGCCCGAGCCGGATCCCGACCCGCCGCTTTGCCCGGAGCCGCCCCCACCGGAAGAGCCGTTCGCACCGGTCGCGTTACCTCCGCCTGAGCTGCTGCTCGCGGCGCTGCCACTCCCGTTGCCGCCACCGTTCCCGCTGCTATTGCCATTCCCGTTGCCGGTGGCGCCGCCGCCGTTGCCCCCGCCTCCCACCGATCCATTCGATGACGTGCCACCGTCGCTGTCAGGCCCATTTTCGAGGCGTGTGCACGCGGACGTCGCGAGCCACGTCACCCCAAGGGCTGCGAGTGCGTAGCGGCTGTGCGCAAGGCGCCGGCCCAAGGTTGCAAACTGCTTCTGGCCCATGTTGCAAATGCCTTCCTAGGTCAGTCCATCAATCGACGCCGTGACGGCCCAGCCCCCGATACCACATGTTGATCTGTCGCGGCTCGTACGGAAAACGGCTCACGCTTTCGGGGGCGGACTCCCCCCGGTTCGTTCCGTTCTCTTGCGATCATACGGGAAATTACCGGCAACATTGGAAACGCGTCCGCGGTTGGACCAGGGCTGCCCCAAACGCCGATCGCCTCAGAACTTCGTCACGCAGGTCTCCGACGTAGCGAACGCCTGCACGTTGGCCGCCCCGCCGTTCGCCCCGCTCCATGGATAGCTCTGGTCGGTGTAGGCCCAGGGCATGGCGCCCGCGTAGCCGACGGACTTGCCGAAGATGCCGCTGAGCAGCGTCGCGAAGGGAACCCCGGTCAGACCCTGGTTCGGAAACTCGCCCAAGACGACGGGCAGCGTAAAACCGTACGATGCCACCGACGCCGTATACGGATAATACTGATTGACCCAGTCGTACATGTGCACTGTGTAGTAGTCGAGCCCGACGTGCTCCCAGGCGCCTTTCCACTTGACCGCGGCGCTCCCGACCGTCACCGGCGCCGAGCTATTCTGGTGAAGCGCGGTGACCGTGTCTCGGACGAACGTCTCCATCTGGGTAAATGTGACGAGGTCGTAGAGCTTACCGGCCGTGCCTCCGTTGAATGCCTGGTCTCCATAGGGATCCATGCCGGTGGAGACCGACGCGTCCACGTCGCCGTCCATCCCGCCGATGGCCCACTCGGGCTCGTTGATGACGTCCCACGAGACGAGCCGATCCCCGTTCGGATCCGTCTCGACCGTTTTGGCGAGGAACGCCACGAACTGCATCAATTTCGCGCGATTCGCGTCACTCGTGACGATCGGCGCGATGTCGTAGCGACCGGCGGAGAAGACGAAGTCATCGAACGAAAAGAGGGTGAAGTTGTAGTGAACGCCGACCTGAGCCGCGAGCGACAGCGCGGCCTGAACGTCCGCGACGAGGGTCCCGCGGGCGTTTCCCGTCGGAATCCCGTTGGCGTCGAGCTCCACACCGTTATTGCCATTGAGTTCCTGGAACATCCACCACCGAATGACGTCAGCGCCGTGGGATTGCATATCCTGGAGGGCGGCTTTGACGGTCGCCGAGTTTCCGGCGACTCCGGTCGCGCCGCCGCCGAAGTCGTACCCCCAATTCTGCCAAGCGTAGTTTTCGCCGAAGAGAAAGCGCTTCTCGCAGTCGACGGTGATCCCGCCGTTGGGGGCGGGGCACATGTCCACGGTCGTGCATGCCGCGTCGGCCGCTCGATGGCCGCCCGCGCCCC
>JBAULD010000741.1:0-3817 GCA_049578005.1 Polyangiaceae bacterium | reverse complement strand
GGACGCGCCGGTGGTGGCGACGATGTCGGGGCTCGCGACGAGCAGCGGCGGATCGCGGGCGTGGGGAGCGAGACCTTCGAGCGCGAGGTTCAGATCGATTCGGTCCGCGTGATGCTGGGTGTGCCGTGGACGTGCTGAAGGAGCAGGGGATGGGGAGGCCGATCTCGATTCGACTCGTGCGCGCGGCGCTCGGCGCCCTCGCCCTCGCGGCGTGCGCTCCGGTGGAGCGGCGCTTTCCCCTCCGCGAGCCCCTGTGGCGCGACACGGACCTAGAGCCCGTCTGGGCGCGATGCCACGCGGAGCCGAGCGCGAAGGATCCCCATCACGTGTCGTGCGCGCCCGCGTTCGTCCCCAGCCCGCTCATCTGGGATGGCGTCGACAACCTGCTCTTCCGTCCCCTCTCCGAGTCGGTGGGGGTGCTGACGAGCGGCGAGTCCGTCGACGTCAACAGCCTGGACGAGGTCCCCGACTCAGCGTGGTTCCAGAACCGGATCGGCGCTCGCCCGATGACGCCGCGCCAGATCGAGCTCGGGGCGTGCACGCCCGATCGCTTGCTCGACGGGACCACGGCCGGCGACGGTACGTGGATCATCGACAAGGGGAAAGGCGACGGCTCCACTGACGGCTTCCGAGTCGACATCCCCGGTCACGGGAAATACATGTTCAAGGCCGACGACACAGACACGCCCGAGCACTCCAGCGCCGCGCAGACCGTCGGGGCGAAAGTGTACTACGCGACCGGCTACTACACGACGTGCGAACAGGTCGTCTACTTCCGGCCCTCGGCGCTCAAGCTGACGCCGGGGCTGCACTGGGAGCACAACTTCGGCGAGGAGGAGACCTTCGATCGAACGGCCCTCGAGAAGGTGCTCGGGCACTGCCCCAAGCGAGGAGAGTTCGTCCGTATGCAGGCGTCGGAGTGGCTCGCCGGACACGGCCTGGGAGGGTTCCAGTACGAGGGAACGCGTCGCGACGATCCCAACGACGTCGTCCCCCACGAGGACCGCCGCGAGCTGCGGGGCAAGCGCGTCGTGGACGCCTGGATGGATCGGTTCGACGACCGGCGTGGGAACACCTTCGACTCGTGGATCGCCGCCCGCCCGGGCCCCGACGATGCATCGCCGGGGCGTGTCATCCACTACCAGATGGACACGAGCGAGGCGCTCGGCTCGGAGTGGAACTGGCCGCAGATCTCCCGACGTCTCGGCTACGCATACGTCGTCGACTGGGGGGACATGGCGCGCGACCTGGTCATGCTGGGGACGCGCTTCGAGACATGGGACACGATTCACAAGACGCCGGGCATGGAGCTGTTCGCCTACTTCAACGTTCGGGATTTCGTCGCCGACCAGTGGAAGAACGAGTACCCCATCTCGCCCTTCAGTCGCATGACCGAGCGCGACGGCGCCTGGATGGCGCGAATCCTCGCGCGCTTTACGCCGGAGGACGTCCGCGTCCTCGCCAAAACGGCGGACTTCACGACCGCCCCCGACACGGCCTTCCTCATCGAGGTCCTCGAGGGGCGGCTGCAGAAGATCCTGGAGCGCTATCTGACGCGCCTGTCGTCAATCACCGAGGTGCACGTCGAGGGGACGAGCGTGCTTTGCGGCGTCGACCTGGCGGAGTGGCGCGGGCTGCGCGACGCAAGCGCGTTTCGGTACACGGCCCGTATGCTCGGCGGCGGGTGGCTGGCGGTCGAGCGCCGCGCCGGGTCGCGGGTCTGTGTCACGCTGCCTCGTGTCGCGGCGGACGGGGGAATACCCGACGATGCAGCGGAGCGCTACGTCCGCGTGCGCATCGAGGACGCGGTCAGCTGGGGTCCTCTCGTCGCGCATCTCTACGATCTCGGCCCGACGCGGGGCTACCGGCTCGCCGGGCTCGAGCGTCCCGAGAAGTGACGCCACGCCCGGGGTCACGGGGCGAGCCCTTGCTTGGTGCACGCGAGGAGGTATGGTGCGCGTCCGGCTCGTCTGCGCGGCCCTGCTTCTTTCGGCGTGCGCCCGAGTCGGGAGCCCGGTTTTCGCTCCGGCCGATCGCTCTCCGCTTTGACGCTCGGTGGCCCGGCTCGAGGCGGTGGCGGCTCTGCTCGATCTCGCACTTCGAACGTTCGCGACGCGAACGAAGAACCCTCGCGAAATCGAGCTGGTCGTCTTGCTAGCGGATGCCGTCCGGGGATGGAAAATGAATGGTCAGGACGGGGCAGGGTGCTCTGCGGACAACCGCTTCGGCCACGGTTCCCATCAAGAAACGCCGGAGTCCCGTCCGCCCATGTGTGCCCATGACGATCATCTGAAACGCTCGAGCCGTCGAGTTGATCTTGTCGGCGGGCGATCCATGGACGACAAGCACGCTCATGGGCGTGTTCATAGGCTTTAACGTTGCTGCTCGAAGGTCATCCAGCGCTTTTCGGGCGATTGCGAGGTCCTCCTTGTCGTCGGCTGCCTTGTCTGCACCAGGGACGATGCCATTCATGGAATCTACGTTGTGGCATACGTGCATCAGGGTGACCGTCGCGTGAAACGTACGGGCCATGGCCGTCGCATATTCAACGAAAAATTGCGAACCTGACGAGAAGTCGACCGGAACGAGGATCGCCGACAAGTTGATCAACATGGCTCCTCCACTGTGTCCAACGGCATGGCACTTCAGGCCTCCGCTGCTCTTGCGGTGCCGACCTTCGCGCCTTGTTCGGGCCGCGCTTGGCCAGCAAGGTGAACGTCGCAGGCACCAGGAACAGCTAGAACAGCGTCGATGACGTGAGCCCCGCGAGGGGACGCGTCAAGCGCAACGCGGTTGACTTGGTCCCAGGCTCGGACGGAGAGCAGGACCACGCCGAGGACGATCACGTCCGGCTCTGCACTAATCGATCCGATCACAATGAGCTCTCTCGACGGTGAGCGTGCCGCTTGAGCCAGTTGGCGATGGGCGGCGCCTTATGCGTGCCGTAGTTGTCGAGCACGACGTGAACCGCCCGGTCGCTGGGGACCGCCTCTTCAATGGACTGGAGAAACTTGCGAAACTCCACCGCTCGGTGCTGCAGCTGTCCGAGACGGTCCCGGTGTTGGTGTCCAGGGCACAACGAAGAGCCACGTCGTGCCGTGCCTCTGATAGTCGTGCGAGCGGCGCCCGGGCATTCCCCGTCGCATCGGAAGCAGCGGCTGGGTGCGATTGAGAGCCTGGATTTGCGACTTCTCGTCGACGCTCTACAACGACCGCACGATCGGGTGGGTTTAGGTACAGGCCGACGATGTCGCGCGTGCCGTCTGCTGACGCTGAGCTCAGCGGAGATCGACCGCGCAGCGTCCCACCACGGCGAAGATGGGCTTCCGCACGCAGGGGTTGACCCCCGGGAGAGGGCAAGTGGGGTCCGCGACGCAGATGGAACCGTCGCCGTTCGACAGCGCGACCGCTGCGGGGGATCACGAGGAGCACAAGAGCCATGGCTCCGGAGCCGAGCGCCGCCCCGGTGTTGGAGGCTTCGAGTTCGTCATCGGGACCCTGCGCTGCGGGCTGCCGGCCTGCGCTGCTGCTGGCCGGACGCCCGCGTCGGCGCGCGCGGCTCGATGCCCGACATCCACGAAGGCGGATCACTCGCCGGGAACGACTCGACGCCGGCCTCGTCGACACGTTCATCGTCAGTCAAAAGCCTCTTTCCATTCTCGCTCGCCCCACCGCCGAGCACGCAAGAGCCCGCTGGTTGTCGCGCCGCGAATCGTCCTGAGCGTTTTCCCATGGTGTTCTTGGTTTTCGTCGAGTCGAGCGCGCGAACCCGTTCCCGGTAACTCCCCTGCATGTCTTGGACCGCAGTGTTGCTGAC
>JBAULD010000740.1:0-1859 GCA_049578005.1 Polyangiaceae bacterium | reverse complement strand
GTGAGCGCGTCCGGGGTGCGATCGCGGCCCGGCTGGCGGCCGGAACCGCGGCGGGGCTCGGAGTGACTGCCGCCGCGAAATCGTCGGTCGCGGCCGGCTTGCTCGCCGGTTCGGCCACGAAAGTCGTGGTCACGATGGTCCTCATCGGATCCATCGGTGCGGGCGCTGTATGGATCGCGAAAGCGGGCTACCGACCGCCGGCACCGGACGCCGTGGCGCGAACGAGCGGAGCCGCGGCGGTCGTGGGGCGGCCGGAAGTCGCGGTCGTCCCTTCGATCTCGTTGGCTCCCGTCGCCCCGGCTGCCGAAAAGCCGCCGGCGGCGTTTCACCCGGGGGTTCGCTCGATGGGGGGCGGGGCCGCGGCGCCGGCGACGCATACTCCGGTGGCAGGCGATGTAGCATCGGAGGTCCGTTTGCTCGGCGAGGCGCACGCGGCCATCCGTGGGGGGGACGCGGAGCGCGCGCTTGCCCTCCTCGACGAACACGCGCGCCGCTTCCCAAAGGGAGCGTTGGGCGAGGAGCGTGAGGCGGCACGAATCGCGGCGCTCTGCGCGCTTCATCGGACGTCAGAGGCTCGCGATGCGACGGAACGGTTCCTGCGTTCGGCGCCGCGATCGCCTCTGGCGGGAGCTCTCCGCGCGTCGTGCGGAGGGGATGCGTCTTCCTCCCCGGGCGGCCCCGTTCTGATCACGAAAAGCCCGGAGGCGGGCCACTGAGAACCAATATGATGGAGCGTCTGGCTCGCGGGGGACTATGGCTCGCTCCGGTGCTCATGGCGTCGGCTTGCACCGCCGGAGCAATCGGGGGCGCGAACGGGTCGACGGGCACGTCCACCGGGTCGGGCGTGCAATCCCCCGGCAGCGGGGGGGCCAGCGCGCAGGGAACCGGAGCGGGCGCGGGAAGCACGGGGTCTGGCCAGGGCATGCCCGTTGCCACGGCGGACGGCGGCCTGGCCTGGCTCGGCGACAGCGGCGCCCCGGCGGTCGTCCTCTCGCCGGCTTCTCGGATCGCGCGTCTCAGCCACACCCAACTGCTCAACTCGTACCGCGACTTGCTCGGGATCACGGACGTAAGCGCGGCGGACACGATCCTCACCCCGGACGCTGTCGTTGGCTTCGACAACGAGGGCGATGCGCTGTACGTCACCGACGCGCTGTGGGCGAACTTGCAGCAGGTGGCGGAGCTCTTTGCCCATACGGTCGCCACGACGCCGACCCTGCTCGCGAGTCTCGTACCCGCCAACGCGCCCACGGACGCGACAGGCAAGGCGACGGCGTTTCTCCAAGCGTTCGGCCTGAACGCATACCGCAGGCCCCTGACGAGCGCCGAAGTTCAGACGTATCTCACCCTCTTCAATCAGGGCCTGACGCTCGTGGGCGGGACCGACGCCTTCGCAGCGGGCGTCGAGCTGGTTCTCCAGGCGTTCCTCCAGTCGCCCTATTTCATCTATCGCATGGAGCTGAGCGACCAGGTCGTCGGCGGGCGGATCCCGCTCAGCGACTACGAGGCAGCGACCAAGCTCTCGTACGCACTGACGAATTCGACGCCCGACAGCACGCTTCTGGCGGCTGCGGCCAAGGGGAGGGTCGCGAATCCAACCGACTTGGCGACGCAGGCCGTTCGGCTCCTTGCGACCCCGGCCGCGACGGCCGCGGTGGAGCACTTTCACTTCCAGATGTATCGGTTCGGAGTCTACGACGGGATTACGAAGGACAGCACCGTGTATCCGCAGTTCACGGCGGCGACGGGCCCCGCGATGCGCCAAGAGAGCCTGCTTTTTCTCGATTGGATATTCGCGGGCAACATGGGCGTGGCCGACGTTTACACGTCGCCCGTCTCGTTCGTGAACGACCTCCTGG
>JBAULD010000739.1:0-1533 GCA_049578005.1 Polyangiaceae bacterium | reverse complement strand
GTGTAGGCAGCTGTCACAGAGGACGCAATCGACGCGTACCGGTCTGATCGCAAATGGAAGAATCGCGCCCCTTCCTTCATTGCCGGCGTGACGGCGACCACGACCCGCTGGCTCGAACCGGGCGTGGAGCCTGGTTGCGGGATAGCCCTGGAGGCGTTCGATGCGTGCGCCGGTCTGATTACAACGAAGATGAACGCGCGTCGTCCAATCCCTCTCCGTCAGGCCTTCGGAAAACGGCCTATCGCCCGTCGCGGCTGGTGTGTGGCACATCGCGCGGCGCCAGGCGAGGACGGTCGTGGAGGCGGGGGCAGCGTCGAGGGGATGTTCACGCTCGCCGCTGACGGGCTCTTCGTCGCGTGGGGACGGCACGCGAAGGCGCCCATCGAGCCCCGTGGATGAGCGCACCGTCGAGCGGCTCGACTCGATCGGAGCAACGAGCTTGAGCGGCGCCGGCCTTGATCGGGATCGCGACCGCGCCCGACGCCGTGCTGTCGGCGGAGAGCGGCGACTCGCTACACCCCGCAGAATCCTCGCCGCGCAATGCTGCCGCTGGCCGCCAGCGACTCGTGCCAGCGGGGCGCTCCCACGATCTGCACAGCCGCGTCGGACGATGAGCCCGGTGCCGTACGCGCCCCCACTCGCGCGCTGACACGCGCGGCAGTGGCAGTTCACCATGAGCACCGGTTCAGCATCGACCTGGTAGCGGATGGCCCCGCACGCGCAGCCGCCGCTGAAGCTCTTCGGCATGTCGTCACGAAAGCGGCGGGCTGGTCGAGGGGGCAACCGCCGCACCGCTCGGCGGGCGATGCCACGGCCACACTCACCAAGTACCGGTCGCCCCGCCTGCCACCACGTTGATATCCTGAGTGTCGCGGATGCGCTTCGAGGATCCGTGCGATGCGACGTTGAGCATCGCGCGCCCGATCTTCTCGGTGGTTGCTCGACTTGGGAAGAGGCCATGACCAGCGGGACCTTCGCCCTTCACTGCACCCACATCGTCCTGCTCGTCCCCGTGCTGTCCGCTACCGTGCCCGAGACGAAGATGAACGTCATGCCCGGGCTGGCCCCCACGAGCGCACGACCTGCGGCGGCGGCGATGTCCACGGTCAGGCACCGGTAGTCGGTAACGCAGAGCGCAGTCTTCTTGCCGAGAAGGGCAGGCCCGCTGGGCCGCGCCCCGTCTCGCCCTCGTGTGCTTCGCCGTGCTTCTTGCACGTCGTCGATGCAGAGCAGGGGAGCGCTCCCCAATTCTCACCTCGGGGGCGCCCTGTTCGCCTGTTCGTCAGTCATGCGCATCACGCCGACCGGCCAGCCAGCCTTCGCGCCTCGAGCTCCTTCGCAAGCAGCGCCACGACGTCCCACTGCCCAGGCGAAACGGCCTCCTCAGTGGCCTTCGCGAGGGCGTCTTCGATGGTCGATTTGTTTGGCCCAAACGCGACCAACTCACGCGCACTTACGTCAACTCGCGTAGGGTCGAGTTGACGCGAGTCGACACAAATTGCCGCGAGTCTCACACTTTGCACGGCTTCGATT
>JBAULD010000738.1:0-8085 GCA_049578005.1 Polyangiaceae bacterium | reverse complement strand
ACACGGCGCCGCGTGCGCGGCGCTGCTTTCCCCGACGATTCGCGCCAACATCGACGCGCTTCGAGCCCGAGACCCCGCCGGTCCCGCGCTCGCGCGGTACGGCGCACTGGCCGAGGCGCTGACGGGCAGCGCCGATCCGATGCGCCTCGCCGATGAATTGGGAGCCCTCCGCCGCCGCCTGGGCGCAAAGTCCCTCGATGTGTTCGGGGCCCGAACAGCCGACGTCTCCGCGATCGTCGCGGGCGCGCGCGGTGGGAGCATGAAGAATAATCCCATCGTCCTGACCGACGGCGAGCTCGAAGAGATTCTGCGCGCGTCGGTGGCCGACGCGTGACGAGGAGGCCCGACTTCGCGTCGATTCAGCGACGGTCGCGCACGCTTCGCGCGTCCTGCGTCCCCGTTTGGGGCGAGATCTTCCCGACAGGGGCGTTCCCCGACGCGCGTAGGAGGAGTACAGTCGCGCCATGTATTACGAAACCATCGGCGAGATGAAGAAGCTACTCGGTCAGCTCGACAAGTGGATGGAAGCTGCCGCGTCGTACGCGCAGGCGAAGTCGTTCGATCCGAACGTGTTCCTCGGCCTCCGCCTCGCTCCGGACCAGTTCGCCTTCGCGCGTCAGGTTCAATCCGCCTGCGATACGGCGAAGTTCCTAGCGGCGCGGCTGGCCGGAAAGGACGCCCCCTCGCACCCCGACACCGAGCAGACCCTCGACCAGCTCCGCGAGCGGGTTCGTGCCGTTCTCGCGTATCTGGACAGCTTCTCCACGGATGACTTCCACGGCGCCGCGAAGCGCGTCATCTCGCAGCCTCGCTGGGAAGGCAAAGTGATGACCGGGGCCGATTACTTCCTCGAGCACGGCGTGCCGAACTTCTTTTTTCACCTGACGCACGCGTTCGCGATCCTCCGTCACAACGGCGTCAACATCGGCAAGCGGGACTACCTCGGGCCCCTGACCCTGCGCTCTCCCTGAGATCGGCGCCCGTCCGGGATGCGAAGGCCATTCGATAAAGTCCTCGTCGCCAACCGCGGAGAAATCGCACGCCGCGTCCTTCGCACGTGCAAGCGCCTCGGCATTCGCACCGTGGCCGTCTTCTCCGAGGTGGACCGCGACGCGCCGCACGTGACCGACGCGGACGAGGCTGTGCTCGTAGGTCCGGCGCCGGCGAAAGAGTCGTATCTGAACATCGACGCGATCGTCTCGGCGATCCGGAGTACCGGAGCCGACGCCGTGCACCCCGGCTACGGGTTCTTGAGCGAAAAGCCGTCGTTCGCGCGGGCCGTGGCGGACGCCGGTGCGGTGTTCGTCGGTGCTCCGCCCGGAGCGCTCGAGGCGTTCGGCGACAAGATGAAGGCACGGCACGTTGCTCTCGCGGCGGGTACGCAGCCGGTTCCAGGAACGCTCGACCCCGTATCGGTAGACACGGAAGAGGCGATCGCGAGCGCGCATCGCGCCGCCGCGGACATCGGCTATCCGCTGGTGGCCAAGGCGGTCGGGGGCGGCGGAGGAATCGGAATGCAGGTTGTCTCCGAGACCGCGCAGCTCGAGCGAGCGCTCAAGAGCTGCTCGGACCGGGGCAAGGCCGCCTTCGCCGACGCGCGCGTGTACTTGGAGCGGTACGTCGACGAGCCGCGGCACATCGAAGTCCAAATCTTCTGCGATGCGCACGGAGGCGCGTACGCGCTCGGAGAGCGCGAGTGCAGCGTCCAGCGCAGGCACCAAAAAATCATCGAAGAGACGCCCTCACCCGCGGCGTTCTTCGACGGAGAATCGGGTGAGCGACGCCGCCGTGAACTCTTCGATGCGGCGCTTCGCGTCGTGACGCACGCGGGATACGTGGGCGCGGGGACCTGCGAGTTTCTCGCCGACGCGCAGGGCAACCTGTTTTTTCTCGAAGTCAACGCGCGGCTTCAGGTCGAGCATCCGGTGACCGAGATGGTGACGGGACTGGACCTTGTCGAGCTCCAGCTTCGGGTCGCGGCGGGCGAGCGCCTGCCGGACCTGTCGAGCGTGGACAGGCTCGGGCACTCGATCGAAGCGCGCGTGTATGCGGAGGACCCAACCAAGGGGTTCTTGCCCAGACCGGGTCCCATCGACGAGCTCGTGTGGGCGGGCGGCGTCGGCGAGGTGCAGAGCCGCACGCTGCGGATCGAGTCGGGCGTTCGAGCGGGGAGCAAAGTCACGCCATTTTACGACCCGATGGTGGCCAAGGTCGTCGCCTGGGGCGAGACCCGCGAGGCCGCGATCGGAGAGCTCGACCGAGCGCTCGCCAAGACGACGATCGCTCCGTGCACGACGAACCTGGTGTTTCTGCGAAAGGTCCTGGCCGATACGCAATTCCGCGGCGGCCGCTACGATACGAAACTGGCCGAGGCGCTCGCGAAGCGGGGGTAGGGTAGGGGGCTACTCCATTGCCCGAATGAACCGCTCGAACATGTAGAGCGCATCATGCGGGCCGGCGGCCGCTTCCGGGTGGTACTGGACGCTGAAGGCGCGCAGGCTGGGAACGGCGAGTCCCTCCGACGTTCCGTCGTTCAAGTGCACGTGGGTCGAAGTGACGCCAGGCGGCAGGGTCGCCAGATCGACACAGAAGCCGTGGTTTTGCGTCGTTATCTCCACTCGCCCCGTCGCGAGGTCCTTCACGGGCTGGTTGGCGCCACGGTGTCCGAACTTGAGCTTGTAGGTCTTGGCTCCGAGCGCCAGGGCCAAGAGCTGATGGCCGAGGCAGATGCCGAACACGGGCTGTTTGCCGAGGAGCGAGCGGATCGCGTCGACGCCGTACGTGACCGCGGCCGGGTCGCCGGGGCCGTTGGAGAAGAACACGCCGTCGGGACGAAGTGCGAGGACGTCGCTGGCGGTCGTCGTGGCCGGGACTACCGTCAGGCGGCATCCGCTGTCCGCCAGACACCGGAGGATGTTGCGCTTGGCTCCGAAATCGAAGACGACCACATGATGCTTGGGCGGTCGGGCAGGCGACGTCGCCCATGCGCCACGGCCCTCGGTCCACGGGTAGGCCGCCTTCGGTGTGACGAAGCGCACGAGGTCGAGGCCGTTCATGTCCGGCGCTGCACGGGCTCGCCGCAGGAGCGATTCGGGAGACTCTGTGCCGATCGCAGCATTCTGTGAACCGTGATCGCGCAGGTGGCGCGTCAGCGACCGCGTGTCCACTTCGGTGATGCCGACGATCCCGTATCGAGCAAGATATGCGTCGAGCGACTCCTGAGCGCGCCAGTTCGACGTGACCGGGCTGACGCTCCGTACGACGAAGCCGGCGGCCGAGGGCGCGCCACCTACTGCCTCGCCATCCTCGGAGTTCACGCCGACGTTGCCGATCTCGGGCGCGGTCATCGTGACGATTTGCCCGTAATACGAGGGATCGGTGAGGACCTCCTGATACCCGGTCGTCGTGGTCGTAAAGACCGCCTCGCCCACGGTCGTTCCGCGGGCGCCAAAGGGCCGGCCGGCGAACGTCTCGCCGTCGGCAAGGACGAGCCAAGCTCGATCCGAGCTCAAATCCGTGAGTTCGCTCACCGAGCCTCCTCCGCGTATCGACCCCGCCCGAGTTCGACGAGGGACGTTCCGCTTTCGTAGACGATGCGCCCCTCGCACATGGTCATTGTCACCCTGCCCATCACGGTGCGTCCGATGAACGGAGTGTTCTTGCTTTTCGATTGGAACATGGCCGCTTCGACCGAATAGCTCGCGTGCGGATCTATCATGACAAGATCGGCGCGGGCTCCTTCGCGAATCGAAGGGGCCTCGATGCCCACGACTCGCGCCGGAGAAGCCGTCAGCGAGTCGACGAGGCGCCCGATCGGAAGGTGGCCGCTTCGCACGAGCCCGAGCAAGAGCGGGAGGCAGAGTTCGAGCCCGATCATTCCGGGAGCCGCCTCGGCCAGCTCGACGTTTTTGTCGAGCGAGCCGTGCGGAGCGTGGTCCGTGGCCACACAGTCAATTGTGCCGTCGGCAAGGGCAGAGCGAAGCGCGTCCAAGTCTTCCGGTTCACGCAACGGGGGGTTGACCTTGCAGGCCGTGTCGTAACCCAGGAGGGACGCGTCCGTGAGCAACAAGTGATGCGGCGTCACCTCTGCGGTGACCGAGAGTCCGCGCGACTTTGCCTCCCGCACGAGGCGGACCGCCCCCATCGTCGACAGATGCGCCACGTGGTAACGGGCTCCGACGTACTCGGCCAGAATCACGTCGCGCGCGACGATCACGTCCTCGGCGACGCGGGGCCACCCGCGCAAGCCCAGGCGGGTAGAAATGGCCCCCTCGTGCATCTGAGCCGATTCGGTGAGAGCGTGGTCCTCTGCGTGCTGAATCACCGGCAGATCGAAGGTCGACGCGTATTCGAGCGCGCGACGCATGACTTGGCTGCTGGTCACGCATCGCCCGTCGTCGCTGACGGCGACCGCGCCGGCTTCTTTCATGTCCACCATCTCGGTGAGCTGCTCTCCCTTTTGCCCGACCGTGATCGCGCCGATCGGGTGCAAACGGACAGTCGACAGAGCGCGGGCCTTCGCGACGAGCATCTCGGTGACGACGCGCGAATCGTTGACGGGCCGCGTGTTGGGCATGCAGCACACGTCGACGAATCCGCCGGCGGCCGCGGCGCGCAGTCCGCTCGTCAAGTCTTCTTTGCCCTCGAAGCCTGGCTCGCGAAGGTGGGCGTGGATGTCGACGAGTCCCGGGAGCAACCAAGCGCCCGGGCTCTCGATGAGGCGGACGCGGTCGCTCGCACCGATATCAAGCGCAGCGTCCCGGCCGGCGCGCGTGATGCGGCCGCGCTCGACGACCACGTCCACCACAGCGTCGAGCGTTCGCGCGGGATCGATGGCGCGCACACGGCGAAAGACAAAGGCTTCGATCATGATGCGGCGAGAGACCGCGTATAGCGAGCCTCGAGCGCCTCGTCGACCCCTCCGCGCTGATTGTGCGCACCGACGGGGCTAGAACTCGCCGACCGCTCCGATCGTTCCGAAGCCCACCAACGGGACGACACGGAGGGGAGCGCCGTGGGGCAGCGCGCTCGAGGAATTCTCGGCCTTCGGGCGTATGAGAAGCAGGATCGCGCCCGTCGCGACTGCGGCGCCGCCGGCGATGAATCCGATGGTCGAGACGAGCGCCATCGTATGGTAATTGTCGACGTCGTTCTGCTCGGTCGCAGGGCACGTCGTTCCGTTGCAGACGGAGGTCAGATGCGAATGTTGGCTCATGGCCAAGAGGCCAGTCACGCCTCCCACGCCGAGTCCAACCGCGCCGACCCCGAAGGCGATCCACGGTAGAGCGCTGCGAGCGCCTCCGCTGGCTGGCGATGTCTGCTCCGGCGCCGGAGCGGTGGGGGTCGCGCTCAGGGCGGTTGGCTCCGCGCCAGGTGGAGAGCCGGCACTTCGGTCGGCTTCGAGCGTGATCGGCTGATCGATAGAGCCGCCCGCGGTCACTTCGAACGTTCGCTCCGCGGGCTGAAACCCGTCGCTGCTCACTTGAAGAACGTGGGACCCCGGATCGATCGAGCGGCGCACGCCGAGGGAGGCGCCGCTGACCGGGGATCCGTCGAGCAAGACCTTCGGGTTGGGCACTTCGGCTCCGTCCGACGCATGGACAGAAATCGTCACGCCTCCGATCTTGGCCCCCACTCCGTCCACTTCGCGCTTGGCGTCGTTGAGGGCCCTCTTGAAGGGCTCCGGCGCTCCGGGCGTCACGCCCTCGCGGATGATTCTGTTGTACGTCTCTTGTGCTTCGACGTATCGCCCGAGGCCGGCCAGGGCGCGCGCGAGCCCAAGCATCAAGGTGGGCGCGTGGACTAGGCTCTCGGCCCGACGGAACCGATCTTCAGCGGCCTTGTAGTCCTTGTTCTCCAGCGAGTGCTGCCCATCGACACCCAGGCTGCGGGCCGTCGCGCGGTCGGCGTCGGACTGCCCGAACGCTGGCTCCGTGAGGAGGGTCATCAGCGATACGCATGCGGCAGCCGCCGCTGGAATCGTCGAAGAAACGCGCATGAGCCGAGAGTATCGCCGACGCTCGTAGGCAGCACAATCGAAGGGCGTACCTACGTGAAGGTGCATCTCGGATACTTTTCCTTTTTTTTGAGCCTTGGGCGCCTCCAGACGCCACCCCATCCAAAAAGGAGCGCCGGTTTCGCCGTGCTCGGGGCGAGATCGTCGAGTTTTCATGGTCACGAAGTGGCGCGAACTCACCGATGGGACCAAGGCCGAGGCGAACTTCGAAGATGCGGAGGACGTTACCCGGGTCGAGCGGGTCGGAAGTCACCACCGGCTGGGTCGCTCTCTTGCGCAAGCGCGACGCGAAAAGAAGCTCACGCAGCGGCAAGTGGCGAAGCTCGCGCGCGTCGACCAAGGTCAAGTCTCCGAGGTCGAGCGTGGAGTTGGAAACCCGACTCTTCGGATTCTGATCGCCTTGGCAAACGCCGTAGGGCTCGATGTGGACTTGCGACCTTTGCCGACCCGACGTCCGGTGCTCGCGGTCGATAGCCCGCAGGACCCGCGAGACCCCGAACCGGAGTGACCGCGAAGCGAGGGTTCGCGGGGCGTGCTTGACGAGGTACAAGCCGGCGAATACACATCGGTTCCCACGCGAACGTGGCGGAATTGGCAGACGCACCAGATTCAGGTTCTGGCGAGGTAACTCTCGTGAGGGTTCAACTCCCTCCGTTCGCACGGAAATCATCTTTGAGTCCGATAACTTAGCGGCGCGCCCGCCAATTTGGCCTAAACGTTGGCCTAACCCCAGGCTCGATTCCGCGTCTCGTGTCGAGGTTTTCTCGGTGTCCCCGACGAGGTCCGCGGGGAGCTCCGGGAACGGTCCCCGCATCGCGCGACGATCGAAACTGCCGGGTTCCTCGAGCTTGTTGCCACTCGCTCGTGTTCCTCGGCTCCCCCTTCGCTCTATCCCGAGTACTCCAAGGACTATTACGCCACGTTCTTCGCAGACGCCGGCGGAATTCGCTTCGAAATTGCAGCCCTCGACGCGGCACGCGACGAGACTGTCCGGGAGTGGAGCGAGCTGAGGACTTTCTTGAATCCAAGCTGAGCGCCGAAGCGCGATCCGTTACTCGTCACCCACGCCGCCCGTCGGCTACTTCGAAACCCGCATCACCCAACCCGTGTCCACGTAGTAGACGCACGTTCCGTCCACAGCGAGGTCGTACACCTGCGAGCTCGTCGTTGCGATGAGCGTGACGCCGCCGCCCGTCTTGGAGACCTGCCAAAGTACACCCACAGTCGCAAGCGACGGCGAGGCCCCCGAGAGCAGTCGCGAGGGCCACCGGTGGGTCATGGTTCGGTCGCATAGACCCGCGCCCGCGTCCGATCCGGCGTCCTGGATAACCCCCGCATCCTTCGGGACTACGCCGTCGAGGGTGGGACCTCCGTCGTCGCTCGCCCTGGAATCCCCCGCCGAAGGGTCTGCGCCCGGCGCAGCGTCGTGGTGACTCGCCCGGGAATCCCTGCTGTTCACAATGCCCGGGCAACCAAAGCCGCAGGCGAACGCGGCGATGCCGGCAGGTAAGACCCGCCGCGTGTGCATGGATACGCTCCCCGTTTCGTCACTACCATGCTGATGTTGGGAATGCTCTTCGTTCCGCGCCGCCGCACTTGATGGGAGCGGAAGTCGTCGCGCGAGTCGAAATCAGAGCTTCTTCAGGCTGACCGCGAAACTGTCGATGCACTGGCTCGGGCAGCCTGTCGCCCCCGAGCCTGTGGCTGTGAAAATGCGCAGGAGGGTGACGTTGGGTGTTGTCCCGGTGTCCGGCACGTCCCCGAACGGATCGGCGCTCCCGATGACGGCGACCGTGACATTGACGTTGGCCGTGCATGTGCCGTTTCGTCGCAGTATAAGCACCGCTAAAAACGTCGTTGGACGAACCCGAACTGTCCTTCGGCAGCAGCGTCCAAGTCCAGTTGCCGAATGGGGCATATTGAGGGATCAGCGGAGCGCAGGTGTCGATGGGGTCCGGTTTGACCACTCCGACGGTCGCCACGAGCACCGTGCCCTGGTCGAGGTCGACGCCGAATCCACACGTTTTCGGCGACCCCGTGTCTTCATACGGAAAGAGCACCGTAATGGC
>JBAULD010000737.1:0-4256 GCA_049578005.1 Polyangiaceae bacterium | reverse complement strand
GCGTCTTGGACCGGCGGCCCTGGCTCGCGACCGTCTCGTTGACGTAGAGATACCTCCAGTCGAAGCCAATGACCTGACAGCCTTCGAGCAGGGCCTCCAGGACGTCGCGCGCGACTCGGTCAAGCGTCGCGTCGTCGTTTTCCAGAGTCCCCATGGAGCCCCCCCACCTCGTTTTCGCCTGGAGCCGCGCCTATCGCAAGGCAAGGGCCAAGGTGGCACAGGTCTCGCTAACCGTACAGGCATCATGGAAGCCAACCGCGAACCGGCGAAGGTGAAGGTCGTGACGATTCTGGCCGCTCGAGAGCTTCTCGACGGGATCGAGCAGGCGCTGACCGCCCACGGCGCCAGCGGATACACCGTGGGGCACGTGGATGGGCGCGGCCGGCACGGTGCTCGTTTTCACGGGTGGCTGTCGATGGGGAACGTCCGGGTCGAGGCCCTCCTCCGTTCCGAAGGGGCCAAGAGCTTTCTCGAACAGCTGCTCCGAGAGTACCGAGGACGGGAGCTCGTGGCCTTTTCCCAGGACGCAGAGGCCATTCCACCGGAGCACTTCGCCTGAGCTGACATCGTCGGACGCGGCCGCCCGCACACGTATCTCTGCACAGACCGGCACGAATTGCGCGTCGCGCGCGCCACCCGCGTGAAGGGGGCGCCCATCAGGTCCGCGGGGCGACGCGGCGCGGGGGGACGCGAGGGGGGCCTACGAGAGAGAGACCGGTCCTCAGCCATGGACGGAAGGCGGTTTTGTCAATCCAACGGCGCGCGACCCGGTGCTATGCAGGGCCCATGGGGACCTCCAGCGCCGTTCGAGCGAGTCGTGTGGCCATGTTCGCCGCTTTCCTCCTCGGGTGCGGATCCGGCGCCCCGCCTCCCGAGCCGCGTGGCACCCCTTCGCCCCGGCCCTCCGCTGCCACAGCTTCGTCCCCGCCTTCGGCCATCGCGGCCCCCGCGCCTTCGCCCGCGACGCTCCCCGCGGGCATTCCCGATACGCCCGCGGGCCGTCAACTCGCGTGGGTTCTCGCGTCGATGAACAGCGTTCCGGCGGAAGCCGACATCACGCCGCACTTCTCGCCCGCGTTCCTCGCGCAGGTGCCTCCCGCGAAGCTCGTCGAGACCGCCGGTCGGGTCGCCCAGGGCGCCCCCTATGCGCTCGAGAAAGTGACTCCGGCGCCAGGCACCGACCGAATCCTCGTGGCCCGCGTTCGGTCGAGTCGCGGGCAAGCCTTCAACGTGCGCCTCGCCCTGGAGCCCAGGGGCGAACGGATCGCGGGCCTCCTCATCCGGCCGCACATCGACGCCAAGTCCGCGGCTTCGTGGGACGAGGTCGCGACGACGGTGCGCGCGGTCGCGCCCGCGGCGAGTTTCCTTGCGGCGGAGATCGACGGCAAGAAGTGCGTCCCGCTGTCGAGCGTCGATCCGGACAAACCCCTGGCGCTGGGATCGGCGTTCAAGCTTTACGTACTCGACGCCCTGGCCGCCCAAATCGCAGCGGGCAAACACCACTGGGAGGATTCGATCACGATCGACGACGGGCACAAAAGCCTGCCCTCGGGCGACATGCGCGACGAGCCCGCAGGCAAGACGTTCACCGTGCGGCGCTTCGCCGAGCAGATGATTTCGGCGAGCGACAACACGGCGGCCGATCACCTGCTCGCGTTCGTCGGGCGCGGCGCGGTCGAGGGCGCCGTTCAGGCGTCGGGCCACGCCAAGCCTTCACTGCTCGCGCCATTCCTGTCGACGCGCGAGATGTTCGCGCTCAAGCTCCTCGCTCCGCCCGAAGACCAGCGCGCGTACATCTCGGGAGACGCCGCGCACCGGCGCAAGCTCCTCGACGGCTACGACAAGCGCGACCTCGCCGAAATGGTGTCGCGAGTACCCTCGTTCGACAAGCCGATCTTGATCGATTCGATCGAGTGGTTCGCCTCGCCGGCGGATCTCTGCCGGCTCATGGCCGATCTCCACGTCCGGTCCGGCACGCCAGCCACGGCTCCGGTCGGAGAGATTCTGTCGATGAACCCGGGACTACCCGACGAGAAAAAGCAATACCGCTACATCGGCTTCAAGGGGGGCAGTGAGCCCGGCGTCCTCGACCTGACCTTCCTCTTGCAGCGCGCGCGGGACGACAAATGGCTCTTTCTGACCGTCGACTTCAACGATGCGAACGCGCCGGTCGACGAACCGAAGGCGATCGCGGCGGTGGCCACGGCGCGCGAGTTTCTCGGGAAGTAGGCTCATCCCGCGGCGGCCTCCTCGATGAGAGCGCGAGCGCCCGCGATATTGGGGATTAGGCTCTCCGGCAGGGCGTGGCGTGCGCGCACGTATTCGGCTGCGTTCGAGGATATCCATACGTCGCCCTGGGCGTCTTCCCACGCGAGCGCCTTGAGCGGGAGGTCGAGCCCCGATCGGGGCGATGCCACCAGCAGCGGCGTGCCTGCTTTCGGGTTGCCGAAGAGGAGCGCCTGCATCGGTCTCATCGTCAGTCCTGCGCGCTGGGCGTCTGCGCCGAAATCGATTCGAGCGAAGACGAGGAGGCCTTTCGCTCGGACGATCGCGTCCAGGCGCTCGATCGTTTCGGTGACGGAGTGGCGGCTGGGTACGTCGAACGTTCCGGCGGTCGATTGGGGCATGGCGGTCCTCCTTCTGCGGGCGATGTCGAGCGGCGTTCGTGATGCCGCGAACGAGGGCGTACGTCCAGGGGTCGGGGCGCCTCGCGGCTCAGTTTGCCGACACCGATCGTCGCTTGCGAGCGACTGAAGCTGACCCTTCCGAGAGCGAGGCTCACTTGCCGACAACGGACGCTCGTGACTCGGAGAAGGAGACTCATTGCGCAATGACCGACGCTCGCCGCTCGGACAACGACACTCATTGTTCAACGACCGAAGCTCGCCTTTCCGGGAGCGAAGCTCACTACTCGAAGACCGAAGCTCGTCGCTCGGACAACGACACTCATTGTTCAACGACCGAAGCGCGCTTTTCCGAGAGCGAAGCTCACTGCTCGAAGACCGAAGCTCGCCTTTCCGAGAGCGAAGCTCATGGCCCAACGACCGAAGCTCGCCCTTCCGAGAGCGAAGCTCACGATTCGAACAGCGAAGCTCGTGCTCCGAAAAGCGAGATTCACTCCCGGAGGAGTGAGTCTCGTGTTCGCGATACCAATCGTCCCTAGCCAATTGCGGAAGCCGACGACTCGCGGAGTGAGCCTCGCTATCGGCCGAGTGCGCTCCGCGACCCGACAACCGAGCGCCGCCAATCCGAGAACGAGGCTCGCTACCTCGCGGCCGAAGCCGGCGCCTCGACAGACGAAGTTCAGTGTTCGAAGACCAATCGGATGTCGTCGCCAAGAGAAGCTCTCGCGTCGCGCAAGGAGCCATGCTCGCGGACGAGTGAACGCCGCATGCGGAGGCACGAGCGACACGCCTCGTCGAGGCCGCCTTGCTCGTGGGCCACCGCGCTTCACTCGTGACGAGACGACTTACGACGGCCCCTCGCCGAGAGCCGGTCCTCGGCGGGCCCGCACGCGTGAGCCGGCGCCGCGTCAGCTCAAACGCGCCCGGACTTCTCCGCGAGCTTGGTAAAGTTCCCAGAACTTGTTCCCGATCGCCGCACTCTCGAGGGTCGCCTGGCCTTGGTCCCAGGCGGTCCCCTTGACCGTGCCAGCGACCATGACTTCGCCGACGTAGACGCCGTCACCCTTCAGGCGCTGCGCCAGGAGCCCGACGAGCTTGTGCTTAGCGCCGTTGGCGAGGGCGACGCCCATGACCCCGGACTGAACGGCATACTCGTCGATCTGTGGGTTGATTTCCCCGAACGCGCCGTTCGTGACGAGGACGGCGCCTTCCTTCGTCTTCTTCAGATCGGGGAGGGCCTCCTGGACCGCGGCGAGGAGCCCGACCACAGCGACGTCGAAGACGCTCCGAACCGCGGCAGGCTCCGCGGTCAGGAGATCTCCGGCCGGGGCGCCACCGTAGGCATTCCAATGGAGGATGGTAATCGGTCCGAGCGCCGCGCGCGCCTTGGCGATCGCCGACCGGATGGCGGCGGGATCGCCCGCGTCGGCGGCGAACGCGGCGGCCTGGACGCCCTTCGCCTGGAGAGCCTTCACTCCCCCGGCGACTCGCTCTTCATGCCGCGCGACGAGCGCGACGGAGAATCCGGACGACCCGAACTTCTCGGCCACCGCGGTGGAGATGCCAGGTCCGAATCCGACGACGACGATGGTCTTTCCCATGAATCGCTTCGATGACCGGGCGGATCGCACG
>JBAULD010000736.1:0-1735 GCA_049578005.1 Polyangiaceae bacterium | reverse complement strand
TAGCAGGGCGTTGATAAAGGCGAGTGGACGGGGGTTCAAGGAGGAGAGCAGACGGAGCTGCCCACCCCCGTCCGTGCTCGGCGGCTTCGCCGCCTGCGCGCGGCCGACCCCTCCCAAATCGCGCCGCGTGCGTCGCGGGAACGTGCAAGAACTTTCCGCCCGCGGCGTGGGGCTCGTTCGCATTGAACGAGAACACAACGAACATCACTTCACCGGAGCAGCCGTGCAGCCCCGTCGACGGTTGCTCGGCCTGGACCGTCACTCCGGATGGGCGCGTCGCCGTCACGAATGCCGACGGAACGCACGCGGCCACGCTATCGTCTGGAGACTTCGCGACAGTCGACTCGATTCTCCGTAGCGAGTCGTTTCGACAAAGCGAATTGTCCGGCTTCGCTTGCGAACCGACATCCGGGGACGAGGCGATATTTTTCGAAATAGCGCGCGGTGGCGCGGTCAGCGGGTTAGGCGTGAGCGGCTGCGTGTTGACCGGGCCTACCGGGAATGACGCCCAGCTTCTGTTCAACACCCTCTCTTCATACTGAGTGGACTTCGCCGTGTACTAATCCGGCGGGGCCCGCAGTTGACCTTCGCTGGGAAACCACCATGGCCGGCGTCCGCGCGGCGCGCATCACCGTGACTCGCTCTTGCCGCCTCCCGCCCGCGGCGGCGCCGCCGAAGAGGGTCACGTTTCAGGCGAGCATCGCGTCGATTCGACCTGAAACATGGACGAGCTTCGCGAGCTCGGGCTTCGCGGCGATCGGCTCAAAGAGATCTCACCGCGCGATGACCGGCGCCACCCCGGCGCACTTCCACGAGTTTCGCGAGTATAGCGCCGCGCTCGAGACGATTATGCGGAAGTTCAGCGACCACAACGCGTCGCCGGGTTCGCCGCATCCGCCTTGACGTCGAACCGGTGACCGTCGGCGGGACAGCCTACAAGGCGGGGGCTGGCAAGTACGCCGTCAGCACGACCACGGTCATGGAGGTGGTCAAGCACAGCGCAACTTGCCGCGTCCGCTCCGGAGGCCAACATACAAGTAAACGTCAACTGGGGGGGACCTCCGCACGCGACGGGGGAGATCCCGAGCGAAGTCTGTTAGCCGACCGTCAGATCCGGGGCGCTCGTTGAAGTCGAGGCGGCGCCTTTTCGCCGCGAGCCACTTCTGGAGCTTCGACGGATCTTCCAAAAGCATTCGTCGCACGGTCGACGAAAGGACCGATCGGCTGGCCCGATTCCGAGCGCGCCCGAGTTCGAAGGAAACGGCGTCTCGTTTGCCGCCGTCCTCCAGAGGCGCGCCGCGCGGAGCGCTGTCCGGGCGAGGCATAGGGGCTGCCGAGAAGCATCCGCTCAGTAAGCGCATCGAGGCGGGCCACGTGCTCAGTGTCGATTCGGATCCCCAGCATCGCGCCCCGCGTCGTCCGGGGGTACACGCTGCGCTTCCTCGTGCCTTAAAGGTAAATCATCGATCTACGTGGCCAATGCTTGCTATCGAACAATCACGTTCGCTTCCCTCAAGCGCTGTCCCCTGCCGGCCGTACGAGCCGACCCGCATTGACGCGCGGCCGCGCCGGAGTCAGTGTGCGGGAATGCGTTTGCTTTTTCGCCACGCTTCCGCCTTCTCAGTCATCCTGGGGGCGGGGTGTGGCGGGCGGGCGACGTCCCCCGTCGAGGGAAGGGACGGCGGGACGGGCATGCTCAGCGCTCAGACCAGCGATGCGAGCACGGTGGGCGAAG